>NZ_JBFUMR010000014.1:0-116228 GCF_054049275.1 Nocardioides sp. P5_E3 | reverse complement strand
CCGGTGGACGCGGATCGACCGGTGCCCGCGGCGCCGCCGGAGGCGCCAACGGTCGCGGCGGCCGCAAGGGCGACGACGACCAGGCCGCCGATCGCGACAGCCTGGTCTACGAGCAGGACTGGCTCGGTGACGACGACGTCGCACCCGGAGTCCTCGACTGAGGTCCGCCTCGTTCGAGCGTCCGTGATGCAGGTCCCCGCTCTCGGGCGGGGACCTTCGTCATGTCCGGAGGACGTGGGAGCGACGTCGCGGACGACGTCGGGTGGTGTCAGGCGACGACGGTCGTGATCGGTTGCGAGGAGTCGGCCGGCAGGTCGAGCCGGGACGGCGTACGGCCGCGGGCGACGAGCTCGGCCCCGAGGGCGGCGACCATGGCACCGTTGTCGGTGCACAGACCCGGACGCGGCACGCGCACGCGGATGCCCTGCGCCGTTGCCCGCTCCTCGGCCATCGCGCGCAGCCGGCTGTTGGCGGCCACGCCGCCGCCGATGAGGATGTCCTCGATCCCGCGGCTGGTGGCCGCGTCGATCGCCTTGCGGGTCAGCACGTCGCACACCGCCTCCTGGAAGGAGGCGGCGACGTCGGCGACGTCGATGGCGACGCCCTCGCGCTGCTGGGTCTCGACCCAGCGGGCGACGGCGGTCTTGAGCCCCGAGAAGGAGAAGTCGAAGCGGTGCCGCTCGAGGTCGCGTCGGTTGGTGAGACCGCGCGGGAAGTCGATGGCGACGCTGTTGCCGCTGCGCGCCTGCTTGTCGATGTGGGGTCCGCCGGGGAACGGCAGGCCCAGGAGCCGGGCAACCTTGTCGAAGGCCTCCCCCGCCGCGTCGTCGATGGTCGAGCCCATCGGCTCGACGCCGACCGTGACGTCGGTGACCTCGAGCAGGCTGGAGTGGCCGCCCGAGACGAGCATGGCCAGGCACGGCTCCGGCAGCGGTCCGTGCTCGAGCTGGTCGACCGCCACGTGGGCGGCGAGGTGGTTGACGCCGTAGATGGGCTTGCCCAGGCCGAGGGCCAGGGCCTTGGCGCTGGCCACGCCGACCAGCAGCGCTCCGGCCAGACCGGGGCCGCTGGTGACGGCCACGGCGTCGATGTCGCTCAGCGCGATGCCGGCCGTCTCCGCGGCGCGCTCGATCGTGGGCACCATCGCCTCGAGGTGGGCGCGGCTGGCGACCTCGGGCACCACGCCGCCGAAGCGGGCGTGCTCCTCGACGCTGCTGGCGACCGTGTCGGCCAGCAGGGTGTGCCCCCGGACGATGCCGACCCCGGTCTCGTCGCAGGAGGTCTCGATCCCGAGGACCAGCGGCTCGTCAGTCATGGGCCGTCGCCGTGTGCTCGCGGGCGGCGCCCGGGAGCCAGCGACACATCACCAGCGCCTCGGACCCGTCGCGGTAGTAGTGGGGGCGGACGTCGATGACGCTGAACTGCCGGGCCACGTAGAAGCCCAGGGCGGGGGCGTTGGTGACGCTCACCTCCAGCAGCATCCGCGAGGCGCCCTCGGTGTCGACGAGGAGCTCGTCGAGCAGGCGCGAGGCGAGGCCCGTGCGGCGCGCGTCGGGGCGGACGCCGATCCGCAGCAGGTCGACGATGTCGCCCGCGGTCATGGTCACGGCGTAGCCGGAGAGGTCGTCGGCGACGACGAAGCGGCGCCCCAGGCCGTCGATCTCCTGGCGGATGAGCTCCTCGCTCCACGCGTCGGGTCCGAACAGCTCCTGCTCGAGGGCACGGAGCGCCGGCAGGTCGGCGAGGGTGGCGGGACGGATCACGAGACGGGCTTCCTGGGTGCTCCGGCGACCGCGTCGGGGCGGCGCAGGTAGAGGGGTTCGGGGTCGAGCAATTCTACGAGCTCGGACACGACGCCGGCAGCCAGCCAGCCGGCGCTCGGCCGGGTGGGGGTGATCGGGTGCGGGAAGGCGTCGGGGTAGAGCCCGGGTCCGGCGCCGGCGACCGGGGCGTCGGTGGCGACCTCGGCCGGGCGGGTGACGACCGGTCCTTCGAGGCGGCGGCCCTCGGCGTCGTACGAGGCCAGGTAGACCTCCTTGCGCCGGGCGTCGGTGGCGACGAGGAAGCTGTCGTGGGTGGTCCCGCTGCCGACGACCTCCAGCGCGACGGCGTCGAGGGAGCAGACGCCGTAGACGGGGATGTCGAGGACGAAGCCGAGGGTGCGAGCGGTCACGACCCCCACGCGGAGGCCGGTGAACGGACCGGGACCGACGCCGACGGCGACGGCGGTGAGGTCCTGGCGCACGACGCCCGCCTCCTCCATGCACCGCGCGATGAGCGGCGCGAGGTGCTCCCCGTGCTTCATCGGCTGCTCGGAGGAGTGCTCGACGACCACGCGCTCGCCGTCGTGGAGGGCGACGGAGACCAGCGGGGTCGCGGTGTCGAAGGCCAGCAGCACGGCGTCGAGGCTACTGCCCGACGATCCAGCGCAGCGAAACCCGGCGGGGGTCGAGCTCGTCGCCGACCGGCGCGTCACCGACGGTCCGCTCGATCACGACCTCGAGGCGGGAGTCGGCCAGGCCCTCGGCCAGGCCCGCACCCCACTCCACGACGGTCACCGCGGAGTCGAGCGAGGTGTCGAGGTCGAGGTCGTCGAGCTCGTCGAGCCCGCCGAGCCGGTAGGCGTCGACGTGGACGAGGTCGGGCCCGTCGCCCAGGGCGGGGTGCACGCGGGCGATCACGAACGTCGGCGACGTGACGCCGCCGCGCACGTCCAGTCCCTGGCCGAGCCCCTGCGTGAAGGTCGTCTTGCCGGCCCCCAGCTCGCCGGTGAGCACGACCAGGTCGCCGGCGACCAGGCCGGACCCGACGCGCACACCGAGCTCGCGCATCGTCTCCGCGTCGGGGGCGTCGAAGGTCGTGCCGAGCCACCTCGCGAGCTCGACGTAGGGGCTCGTCCCGCCGGTGACGACGAAGTCGTGCGCCTCCCAGAAGGCGACGGTGCCGGGCAGCTCCTCGCGGGCGACGACCCGCACCGCCGAGCGACCGGTCGCCGCCTCCACGGCCGCTTCCACCAGGGCCGAGGCCACTCCCCTGCCCTGGGCGGCGGGCGTCACGCCGAAGCGGCGGAGCACGAGCCCGTCGGGGTCGGGGTCGAGCACGACGCACCCCACGGGACGGTCGTCGAGGACGGCGAGCAGGCCACCGCGCCGGGCGAGCAGGCGCTTGACGGAGTCGATGTCCTCGCCGAGCGCGTCGGCCGGTGGGTCCAAGGCGGGCCGGGCACCGAAGGCCTCCCGCACGACCGCGAGGACGTCGGCGGCCGCCTCGGGTCCCACCCGGCGTACGACAACGCTCACAGCAGGCCCTCGCCCTGGGCGAGGGAGATGAGGTCGTCGAGCTCGGCGGTGACCTGCTTGTGGCGCTCGAGCAGCACCATGTGGCCGGCGCCCTCGCACTCCAGCAGGCTCGAGCCGGGGATGCGGCTGTGCAGCTTGCGGCTGTGCCCGACGGAGGTGATCTTGTCCTCGGTGCCGCAGATGATCGCCGTGGGCACCCGGCTGAGGGGTTCGAGGTGATCGAAGTGGTCGAGGGTCGCGAAGGCCGGGTAGAAGTCCGCGACGACGGCGAACGGCGTCGAGTTGAGCATCGAGTAGACGAACTCCACCATCGCGGCCGGTACGTCGTCGCCATCGCCGAACGCGTAGCGGTCGGTGAAGACGTCGGCGACGGCGTGGCCCCACGCGCGCGCGACGTCGACGACCCGGTGACCGCGGTCGAGGGTGCGCACGGCGCGACCGACGAACCGGCCGCCGAGGCCCAGCGGCAGCATCGGGAACAGGATCCGGCCGGGGTCCAGCCCGCCGGCCGTGGTCGACATGAGGGCGGCACCGACGACCGTGTCGCCGAACAGCTCGGGGTAGTGCTCGGCCAGGGAGATCACGCTCATCCCGCCCATCGAGTGGCCGACGACGACGCAGCGTCCCGGGACCGTGTCCTCGATGACGCGGCGCAGGTCGTGGCCGAGCTGCTCGATCGTGCAGTGCTCCTCGTCGGAGCGGGCCGACCGGCCGTGGCTGCGCTGGTCGTAGAAGACCGTACGCACCTGGCCGCGGTAGGCGGCGCGCTGGAAGTGCCAGCAGTCGAGGTTGAGCGAGTAGCCGTGCACGAAGACGACGGTCAGGTCGTCGTCGGTGGCGGGCACACCGCCGAAGTCCTCCGGCTCGTCGATCTCGACGTGGAGGTCGAGCGCGTCGTCGGCGACGACCACGCGCGGCGCGCTGTGGAGCTCACCGAACGCCACGTCCTCGCCGGCGGCCCGGTTGCCGATGACGCGGTTCTGGCGGGCGATGCCCACGGCGCCGGCGGCAGCGGCCAGGCCGGCTGCGCCCACGACGGTGCCGAAGATGCGGCCCTTGATGCTCAACGGGGGGTCCTTCCGGAGTCCTCGGTGTCGGCTTCGGTGTCGGTCTCGGTGTCGGCTTCGGTGTCCGCCTCGGTGTCGACGTGCCTGCGGACCAACCGGCCGCCGACGCGGGTGACGATCTCGTAGCTGATCGTGTCGACGGCGTCCGCCCAGTCCTGGGCGGTGGGCTCGCCGAGGTCGCCGGCGCCGAAGAGGACGACCTCGGTCCCGGCCGGCGGCAGCTCGCCGTGGAGGTCGACGACGAGCTGGTCCATGCACACGCGGCCGCGGACCGGCCGCTGGGAGTCGCCGACCCAGACGTGGGCGGTGTTGCCGGCGGCGCGCGGCACCCCCTCGCCGTAGCCGGCTGGCACGACGCCGACGGTGGTGTCCTCGGCGGCGTGCCAGGTGTGCCCGTAGGAGACGCCCTCACCGGCCCGGACGACCTTGCTCATCACCAGGCGGGCCCGCACGGTCATGGCGGGCCGGAGGCCGAGGCGCGGGCTGACGCCGGGCGCCGGGTCGAGGCCGTAGGTCGCGATGCCGCAGCGGACGAGGTCGAAGTGGGAGGAGGGCCGCAGGATCGTCGCGGCGGAGTTGGCGAGGTGGGTGACGTCCGGGTCGAGCCCGGCCGTCTCGGCCAGGGCGAGCGCCTCGCGGAAGGCCTCCTCCTGGGCGTCGTTGGCCGGGTGGGCCGGCTCGTCGCTGGCGGCGAAGTGGGACCAGATCCCGGTGACGGTGATCCGCCCCTGCCGCTCGAGGTCGCTCGCCACGGCGAAGAGGCGCTGCCACTCCGAGCGGGGCGATCCGCCGCGCGAGAGGCCGGTGTCGACCTTGAGCTGCACCCGGGCGGAGCCCACCGCCGCGATCTCCTCGAGCTCGGTGACCGAGTAGGCGGTGACCTCGATCCCGGCCGCGACCGCGGCGGCGAAGTCGTCGCCGGGAGCGCTGAGCCAGCACAGCAGCGGGCCGTGGTCGCCGGCGGCCCGCAGTGCGAGCGCCTCCTCGATGGTTGCCACCCCGAGCCAGTCGGCGCCGGCGTCGCGGGCGGCGGCCGCGACCTCGACCATGCCGTGGCCGTAGCCGTCGGCCTTGACGACCGCCATCAGCTGCACGGGGCCGTCGACGCTCACCAGGTCCTTGAGGATGCGCACGTTGTGCCGGACGGCGGCGAGGTCCACCACGATCTCGGCGCGATGCGGCACGCGATCGGTCATGCCCTCGATCATCCCAAACCGTCGAGGACGTCGCGCACCAGCCGCGGGATCTGGACCGCGACGCGGCTCGCCGTCAGCGGTCCGCCGGCGGCTGCCTGGGTCGCGGCGGCTCCGTGCAGCCACGAACCGACGGACGCGGCGTCGTACGGCTCCAGTCCCGCCGCGAGGAGCGCACCGACGAGCCCGGCGAGCACGTCGCCGGCGCCGGCGGTGGCGAGCCACGGCACCCCGGTGGTGGTCACCCGGACCCGCCCGGCGGGGCTGGCGACGAGCGTGTGGTGCCCCTTGAGCAGGACCACGCAGTCGAAGCGGGCCGCCGCGGCGCGCGCGTGCTCCAGCGGCGAGGCCTCCACATCCTGGCGCTCGATGCCGAGCATCGCCGCCAGCTCGCCGGCGTGCGGGGTCAGCACGCAGCCGGGCACCGTCCCGTCCACGTGGCGCAGGGCGTCGGCGTCGACGACCACCGGCACGTCGTCGGCACGGGCCTCGGTGAGCATCGTGCCCGCGTCGTCACCACCGCCGGGGCCCACGACCCAGGCCTGGACGCGGCCGTCGCCGACGACCTCGGGGTGCGCGCTGCGGACGGTGTCGGCGATCGCCGCCGTCCCGACGTAGCGGACCATCCCGACCAGCCCGGAGTTCGCTCCGGACACGGCGAGCAACGCGGCACCCGGGTAGGTGCCCGAGCCCGCGCGCACGCCGACCACGCCGCGGGTGTACTTGTGCGCGACGTCGTCGGGCCGCGGCAGCAGGGCGCGCACGTCGTCGGGCTGGAGCGCCTCGACCACGGGCGGGCCGAGCTCCGGGTCGTCGAGGCCGAGGTCGACGAGGTGGACGGCCCCGC
This sequence comes from Nocardioides sp. P5_E3, assembly GCF_054049275.1. Classification (NCBI taxonomy): domain Bacteria; kingdom Bacillati; phylum Actinomycetota; class Actinomycetes; order Propionibacteriales; family Nocardioidaceae; genus Nocardioides; species Nocardioides sp. P5_E3. The sequence goes on along the minus strand of NZ_JBFUMR010000014.1, from coordinate 109,822 downwards.
TCGCGAGGCAGGCGGGGTCGACGAGGTGGGCGACCTTGTGGGTGCCGAAGGTGACCGTCAGGTCGGCGCGGACGTGCGGGCCGTCGAGGGTGCCGCCGTCGACGTCGACGCCGGACGGCACGTCGACCGCGACGACGGGCACCGCGGGGAAGCGCTCGAGGGCCGCCACCGCGTCGGGGCGGAGCCCCGGGCGACCGCCGATGCCGACGATGCCGTCCACCAGCACGTCGGGCACTGGGTGGAGGGTGTCGAGGTCCCGGGTCGCCCGGCCGCCGGCGGCACGCAGGGCGGCGAGCCCCGCATCGTGCACGCGGTCGGCGAGGAGGAGCGCCTCCACCGCCGCGCCCCGGGCCGCGAGCCGGGCTCCCGCCCACAGCGCGTCGCCACCGTTGTCCCCGGGGCCGACCAGCAGGAGCACGCGCCGGCCGTAGCCGCCGCCGAGCAGGTCGAGGACCGCGGCGGCCAGGCCCGCGGCGGCGCGCTGCATCAGGGCGCCGTCGGGCAGGCGGGCCATCGCGGCCGCCTCCGCGCGGCGTACGTCCTCGACGAGGTGGGCGCTCAGCACTGTCAGCTCTCCAGCACCACGACGGCCGACGCGATGCCGGCGTCGTGGGACAGCGAGACGTGGACGTGGGCGACGCCCATCGCCTCGGCGCGGGCGGCGACGGTGCCGCGGATCTCGAAGCGCGGCCGCCCGGTCTCCTCCGAGACGATCTCGGCGTCGTGCCACGCCATCCCGACGGGCGCACCGAGCGCCTTGGCGATCGCCTCCTTGGCGGCGAACCGCGCGGCCAGCGACGCGGGCGGCCGCGACGCCTCGGCGTCGGTGAACAGCCGCGACCGCAGCGACGGCGTGCGCTCGAGGGACTGCACGAAGCGGTCGATGTCGACCACGTCGATACCGACGCCGATGACCGGCACGCGCTGCTCCTGGCCCTTACTCGACCGTGACGGACTTGGCGAGGTTGCGGGGCTGGTCGACGTCGTGGCCGAGCTGGGTGGCCAGCTCGCACGCGAACAGCTGCAAAGGCACCACGGCGACGAGCGGCTGCAGCAGCACCGGTACCTGCGGCAGCGTGATCAGCACGTCGGCGTAGGGCGTGATGGTGGTGTCGCCCTCCTCGGCCAGGCAGAGGGTGCGGGCGCCGCGCGCTCGCACCTCCTGGATGCCGCTGATCATCTTGTCGTGCAGCTGGTCGCGGCCGCGGGGCGGCACCACGCACAGGATCGGCAGGCCCTCCTCGACCAGGGCGATCGGGCCGTGCTTGAGCTCGCCGGCTGCGAAGCCCTCGGCGTGGAGGTAGGCGATCTCCTTGAGCTTGAGCGCGCCCTCGAGGGCCACCGGGTAGCCGGCGTGGCGGCCCAGGAAGAGCACCGAGCGGCTCTCGACGTGGTCGCGGGCCAGGCCGTAGACCTGCTCGGACTTGTCGAGCACGGTCTGGATGTGGGCCGGCATCTGGTCGAGCTGGTCCATGACCTGCGAGATCTCGTCGCCGTAGCGGGTGCCCTTGACCTGCGCGAGGTAGAGGGCGAGGAGGTAGCAGGCGACGAGCTGGGTGAGGAAGCCCTTGGTCGACGCGACGCCGATCTCCGGGCCGGCGTGGGTGTAGATGACGCCGTCGGACTCGCGCGGGATGGTCGAGCCGTTGGTGTTGCAGATGGCGAGCACCTTCGAGCGCTGCTCGCGTGCGTGGCGGATCGCCTGGAGCGTGTCGGCGGTCTCACCGGACTGGCTGATCGCGACCACGAGCGTGGAGGAGGTGAGGATCGGGTCGCGGTAGCGGAACTCACTGGCCAGCTCGACCTCGACCGGGATCCGGCACCAGTGCTCGACTGCGTACTTGGCCACCATGCCGGCGTAGAACGACGTACCGGCCGCGATGATGATGATCTTGTCGACGTCGCGCAGGTCCTGGTCGGACAGGCGCATCTCGTCGAGCTGCAGCAGGCCGTCGGTGCCGCGGCGCCCGAGCAGCGAGTCGGCGACCGCGCGCGGCTGCTCGAAGATCTCCTTGCGCATGAACCAGTCGTGGCCGTCCTTCTCGGCGGCCGAGAGGTCCCAGTCGACGTGGTAGCGGCGGCCCTCGGCGGGCGTGCCGTCGAAGCCGGACACGCTGACGCCCTCGCGGGTGATGGTGACGACCTGGTCCTGGTCGAGCTCCATCGCCTCGCGGGTGTGCTCGATGAAGGCAGCGACGTCGGAGCCGAGGAAGTTCTCGCCCTCCCCGATGCCGACCACGAGCGGGCTGTTCCGACGGGCCGCGACGACGCGGTCGGGGTCCTGGGCGTCGACGGCGACGAGCGTGAAGGCGCCCGCGAGGCCGCGGCAGACGTTCTGCATGGCGACCGTCAGGTCGACACCCGTCTCGAGCTGCTCCTCCAGCAGGTGGGCCGCCACCTCGGTGTCGGTGTCGGAGGCCATCTCGACGCCCTCGGACTCGAGGCGCTGGCGCAGCTCGGCGAAGTTCTCGATGATCCCGTTGTGCACGAGCGCGACGCGGCGCTCACGCCCGAGGTGCGGGTGGGCGTTGCGGTCGGTCGGCGGGCCGTGGGTCGCCCAGCGGGTGTGGCCGATGCCGGTGGTCACCTGCGGAAGCGGAGCGTCGGCGATGGCCTTCTCGAGGTTGGCCAGCTTGCCGGCGCGCTTGTCGGAGACGATCGTGCCGCCGTCGACGAGGGCGATCCCCGCGGAGTCGTAGCCCCGGTACTCCAGGCGCCTGAGGCCCTCGATCACGACGCCTTCAGCCGGCTTGGCACCTACGTACCCGACGATTCCGCACATGGCCGGGGAGTCTATCTATAGGCCGCTGCACGGCTGCGCCCCCGTGCGGTGCCACAATCGCACCCATGTCCGAGGTCGCACCGCCCTCCAACGGCACGACCTCCAGCAATGAGACCTCCCCCTACGTGGAGCTCGAGCGCGCGGCGTGGGCGCAGCTGGCCGGAACGGCCGAGACGACGCTGACGCGCGAGGAGGTCGCCCGGCTGCGCGGACTCGGCGACCAGCTCGACCTTCGCGAGATCGAGCAGGTCTACCTCCCGCTGTCGCGCCTGCTGAGCCTCTACGTCGCGGCCAACTCCCGGCTCCACCGCGAGCAGGAGGAGTTCCTGCACCGCGTCACCCCGCCGCGTACGCCATTCGTGATCGGGCTCGCGGGATCCGTGGCGGTCGGCAAGTCGACGACCGCCCGCGTCCTGCAGCAGATGCTCGCCCACTGGCCCGAGCACCCCAACGTCGCGCTGGTGACCACCGACGGCTTCCTGCTGCCCAACGCCGAGCTCGAGCGCCGAGGGATCCTGCACCGCAAGGGCTTCCCGGAGTCCTACGACCGCCGGGCACTGCTGAAGTTCGTCATCGACATCAAGTCCGGCCGCGACGAGGTCGAGGCGCCGATCTACTCCCACCTCGTCTACGACGTCCTCCCCGACGAGAAGGTCGTGGTGAAGCGACCCGACATCGTCATCATCGAGGGCCTCAACGTCCTGCAGCCCGCGCGGGGGCGCGACGACGGCCGCACCGGACTGGCCGTGAGCGACTTCTTCGACTTCTCCGTCTACGTCGATGCCGCGCTGACCGACATCAAGCGCTGGTACGTCGACCGCTTCCTCCGCCTGCGCGAGACCGCCTTCCGCGATCCGGCGTCCTACTTCCGCAAGTACGCCGCGCTCTCCCACGACGAGGCCGTCGACCAGGCCACCCGCATCTGGGACTCGATCAACGAGCCCAACCTGGTCCAGAACGTCTCCCCCACCCGCTCCCGCGCCAACCTCGTCCTCCGCAAGGACGCCGACCACTCCGTCCGCTACGTGCGGCTGCGCAAGCTCTGACGCACGACCTGACGTCATGGCCGCTGGTCGTCCGGACAGCCAGCTTCCATGACGTACGAGGGGTACGTCATGGAGAGCGGTCGCCCGCGTGGCCACCGGCCATGACGTACGCCGACGTCAGGCCGCCCGGCACCACCCTCCGGCCGCCAGGCCGCGCTCGACCTGGTCGAAGAAGTCGTCGGCGGCGACCCGGAGACCGAGGAGCGGGAGTCGCAGGACGGTCGACCTGCTGAGGCTGACCTCGTTCTGGCGAAGCGCGTCCGGGACGACTGACGTGGCCCACGAATGGTGGATGCCATCGATCTCGACCACCAGGCCGAAGTCGTCCCAGCACACGTCGAGGTAGTAGCGCCCGTCGCGGCCCCGGCGAACCTGCTGGCGGTCGGGCTCGGGAATCCCTCGGCGGCGACACTCCCGGGCGAAGTCGAGCTCACCCAGCGACCGCACCCCACCGAGCAGGTCGGTGACGACCGCGTGCATCAGCTCGCGGCGCCGGTCGCGGTGGATGGCGAGCAGTGCCCGTCCGACGAGCTCCGGGGTCGTGAGCCCTTGCTGCACCGGCATCGTCAGCAGGAGCGCCGCCTGCTTGTCGCTCCTCGCCCACATCGCGGCCCTCAATGCTGCGACGGGCACTCGCGTACGGGGTACTCCGGTCGTTACGCAGTCGACCGCGCACCAGCGTCGCGTCCGGCGGATGTCGAGCCCGGTCCCCGTCAGCGGCTTCACACCCCGCGGCACGGACACCCGGAGGACCGACACGTCGTAGTTCGACAGACCGGAGGCGACCAGGCTTGCCTCTCCGTCGAGCATCGCGCGGTCGCCGCCTTCGAAGACGGCCGCCCAGCGGCGGCCCACGGGTGAGACGGGGCCCGTGTGCAGGCAGACGGACCGTGTCCACACTCGCTGCCAACGCTGCGCGCTGATCTGTGCCCGCAGCTCACCGCGGGTGAGCCCGGCTGCGTAGGCCTGGGCTCGGGAGACGACGCCGCCCTGCGTGTCGGCAAGCCCCGACAGCTCCGCGCGGATGTGTCGCCGCTCCCGTGGACCGTGCCTTCTCGCGATTGGCTGCATGCCGTTCAGGGTCGATGCACCGGACAGCCTGGACGAGGCCGCGGCCCTCGCGCCTGTGGACAGGACCCTTGGTGAGCGCCCTGTGGATCGACTGCGGCCCACTCGGTCGCCGAGGTACCGCCAGGACGTCATGGCGCACGGTCCTCCGAGCAGCCACCTTCCATGACGCTGTCGTTGGACGTCATGGCCGGCGGTCGTCAGGACAGCCACCCGCCATGACGTCAGGCGGCGAGTGTCGCCGTTCGACTGACGACGCCCGCTGGTCACAGCTTCTTCTGCAGCTCCAGCAGCGTCTCGATGGTGCGGTAGCCCAGCGCCTCGTTGACGGCGTTCATCCGGGTGTTGACCTCGGCGTTGGAGGTGTCGACCGAGAGCAGCCCGGGCCAGCTCGCAACTGCGAGGTCGTGGGTCGCCGTCTTGAGCACCAGCCCGAGGCGCCTGCCCCGGTGCGCGGGGTCGACGATCGTGATGCCGACCTGGCCGTGGGCCGGGTCGCTGTCGTCGACGCGCAGGTCGGACACGCCTGCCACGGAGCCGTCCGGCGCGATGGCCATCGCCGTCAGCAGGTGCCGCCCCACGGACACCTGCCGCTGCTCGGCCTCGCGGATGCGCTCGGGGGTCCACTCGGACGCCTGGAGGTCGAGCTCGCCGAGCGGCACCTCCGACATCAGCATGCCCACCAGGCGCCCGAACGACGCCAGGTGCTCCTCCGGGCACACGGTGTCGAAGTTGATGAGGCGGTAGCCCGCCGGGACCGGGGCCGACGCGGCCAGCGCGTCGCGGCGAGCCACGAAGTCGGCGAGGGTCAGCTCCTTGATCGACTCCCGGCTGGCAACCTCGTAGCCCATGGCCCGCGCGAAGAGCTCGGGCCCCGTGCCGGACCCGCCCGGCGGGAGGTAGGCCTCGCTCTGGATCGTCGTACGACCGTGGCCCGCGGCGATCACCTCGAGCTCCTCCACCAGCCGGCGGCCGATGCCCTCGCGGGTGCGGTCGGGCCGGACGTAGGCGAAGCCCATGGCGGTGTGCAGGTTCTCCTTCAGCGTGCGGGCGACCAGCCCCGCGCCGACCATCTCGCGGCCGTCGATCGCGGCCACCAGGGTGACGCCGCGCTCGGGGTTCGGGGTGGGCAGCGCGACCCGGCTCTGCTCCCACAGCGGCCACGGCTTGCCGGGCCGGTCGGCGGTGGCGGCGTGCCCGACCTCCCACCACGCGCGCAGGGCCGCCTGGTTGTGCGGGTTGAACTGCTCGATGTCGACGCCCACGCCGTGACGGTAGTGGCCCGGCAGGTCGACCTGCACGTCGATAACAGGGTGCGTAGGACGTCGCTGCTGCGGAAGGGTCGGGGCATGACCACCGGCTCACCGCTCCGCACCCGGCTGCGCGCCGCGCTGCTCGAGGCCCGCAAGGCCAGGGACGCCGAGACCGTGTCGACCCTGCGGACGGCGCTGTCCGCGCTCGAGAACGCCGAGGCGGTGCCGACCGCTGCCCGCGCCGGCGCGATCGAGCAGGCGCCGGTCGGGGCGGGCGCCGCCGAGGCGGAGCGCCGGGTGCTCAGCGACGCCGACGAGCTCGCGCTCCTCGACGAGGAGATCGCCTCGCTGCACGAGGCGGGACGGGTGTTCGCGTCCACAGCGCCCGAGCAGGCGACGGCGGTGCGGCGCGCCGCCGGGGTGCTCGCCGACCTCCGGGAGGCCTAGGAGCGCGAGGTCCGCCGTCGGCGGGCTGCTTCGATCCGGTCGGCCTCGCGGATGGACGCTCTCGCCATCACGCGCCCCCGCCAGCGCACGAGGGCGCCGATCACGAGGACGAAGGCGGGCATGCCGATCCCGAGCCAGAGCCAGGTGGAGAGCGGCGAGCTCGCCTCCACCGACGAGCCGTCCGGCGAGACCCACAGCGTCCACGTGTCACCGACCTCGCGCTCCTTCGGGCCCGATCGACGGAACGTCGCGGTCCGCACGTCGTCGCCCTCGGGCCAGCGCAGCTCGTAGGAGGTCAGGGTCCGGTCGTCATCCCCGGGTCGCGGACCCTCGTGCACGGAGACGACCGTCGTCTCCCGCTGGTCGGTGCCGCCCAACAGGTGGGCGCGCGTGCCGGGCGTCAGGACAGCCAGCACGACGGCGAGCGCCAGCCCGATCCCGATCCCGAAGGCCACGTCGCCGAGCGACAGCCACCCGCGTTGCTCCGGCTCGTGCTCCTCGGGGCCCGGCCGTGGATCGGTGGTCACGGAAGTGAGAGCTGGCGGCGTACGACGTCGGCGAGCCGCGACGCGACGCCCTCGGCCTCGTCCTCGGTGGGCGCCTCGACCATCACGCGCACGATCGGCTCGGTGCCGGACGGGCGCAGCAGGATGCGACCGCGCTCCCCGAGCACGGCCTCCTCCTCCGCGACGGCCGCGGCCAGCACGGCGTCCTCGTCGGCGCGCGACTTGTCGACGCCCGAGACGTTGAGCAGGACCTGCGGTAGCCGGGACATCACCGAGGCGAGGTCGGCCAGCGACCGGCCGGTGGTGGCCATCCGCTCCATGACGTGGAGCGTGGTCAGGATGCCGTCGCCGGTGGTGGCGTGGTCGCTGAGGATGACGTGGCCGGACTGCTCGCCGCCGAGGTTGTAGCCGGAGACCTTCATCGCCTCGAGGACGTAGCGGTCGCCGACCTTGGTCTGGCGCACGCCGACACCACCGGCGCGCATGGCCTGCACGAAGCCGAGGTTGCTCATCACGGTGGCGACGACGGTGTCCTTCGCCAACCGGCCCTGCTCGAGCAGCGAGAGCGACAGGATCGCGAGGAGCTGGTCGCCGTCGACGACGTTGCCGTCGGCGTCGACGGCCAGGCAGCGGTCCGCGTCGCCGTCGAGGGCGAAGCCGGCGTGGGCGCCGTGCTCGACGACGGCCTTCTGCAGGTCACCGAGGTGCGTGGACCCGCAGTCGTCGTTGATGTTGAGGCCGTCGGGGTCGGCGTGGATCGCGATCACGGTCGCGCCGGCGTCCTCGAGCGCACGCGGACCGGCGGCGTGCGCGGCGCCCTCGGCGCAGTCGAGGACGACCTTGAGCCCCACCAGCGGGTGGCTGATCGTGCTCTCGAGGTGGGCGGCGTACTCCTCGACCGCGGTCTCGTAGGTGCGCACCCGGCCGACACTGCCACCGGTGGGCCGCTCCCACGGCTCGCCCATCCGCCGCTCGATCGCGATCTCGATCGCGTCGTCGAGCTTGTGCCCGCCGCGGGCGAGGAACTTGATGCCGTTGTCGGGCATGGGGTTGTGGGACGCCGACAGCATCACGCCGAGGTCGGCGCCCAGCCTGTCGGTCATGTAGGCCACACCGGGCGTCGGCAGCACGCCGAGCAGGAGCACGTCGACACCGGCCGACGCGAGGCCCGCGACGACCGCGGCCTCGAGGAACTGGCCCGAGATGCGGGTGTCGCGGCCCACGACGGCGAGGGGTCGGTGCCCGGCGAACTCGCCGCGATCGGCCAGGACGTGGGCGGCGCAGACCGAGAGGTCGAGGGCGAGCTCCGCCGTCAGGTCGGCGTTGGCCAGGCCCCGGACGCCGTCGGTGCCGAAGAGTCGCGTCATGGCCCGGGAGCCTACGGGTCGCCCGCGTCCGGTGCAGAAACGAGGCTGGACGTGCGACGAGGCCCGCACCGTCGGACGACGGTGCGGGCCTCGAGGTGCAGGCTGGATCAGCGCTTGCTGAACTGCGAGGCCTTGCGGGCCTTCTTGAGCCCGGCCTTCTTGCGCTCCACGACGCGGGCGTCGCGGGTCAGCAGACCGGCCTTCTTGAGCGCCGGGCGGTTGGCGTCGGTGTCGATCCCGTTGAGGGAGCGCGCCACGCCGAGGCGCAGGGCGCCGGCCTGGCCGGCGATGCCGCCGCCGTGGATGCGGGCGATCACGTCGAAGCGACCCTCGAGCTGCAGCTCGACGAACGGCTCGTTGGCGATCTGCTGGTGCAGCTTGTTCGGGAAGTAGCTGTCCATCGAGCGGCCGTTGATGGTCCACTCGCCGGTGCCGGGCACGATGCGCACACGGGCGACGGCCTCCTTGCGACGGCCGGTGGCCGCGCCGGGGGCGATGGTGGCCGGACGGGCCGGGGTGTCGGCGGAGGCGTCGCTCTCGGACGTGTAGCTCACGCCGTCGGCGCCGGTCTCGAAGGTCTCCTCGACCTCGCCCGAGTCCAGGGTGGTGTTCTCAGTCATCTGTGCGTCCTCAGTCACTGGGAGATCTGCGAGATCTCGAAGGGAGTGGCCTGCTGGGCCAGGTGCGGGTGGTCGGGGCCGGAGTAGACCTTGAGCTTCTTCAGCACCTGTCGACCGAGCTTGTTCTTCGGGAGCATGCCCCACACGGCGCCCTCGATGGCCTTGCGGGCGTCCTTCTCGAGGAGCTCACCGAAGGGGGTGGCCGAGAGGCCGCCCGGGAAGCCGGAGTGGCGGTAGGCCATCTTGGTGGTCTTCTTCGTCCCGGAGAGCGACACCTTCGACGCGTTCACGATGATCACGAAGTCGCCCATGTCCATGTGGGGGGCGAAGGTCGGCTTGTGCTTGCCGCGGAGGAGGTTGGCGGTCTGGACGGCGAGGCGGCCCAGGACCACGTCGGTGGCGTCGATGACGTGCCACTCACGCTGGATGTCAGCGGGCTTGGGGCTGTACGTGCGCACGGCGGTATCCCGTTCTGGTTCGTTGGTCCCGGCCCTCGGACGAGGGCCGACTGGTGCTGCTGCGGCTTCTGACGAACACGGCCCGGATCGCTCCCACCCCGAGAACTGGCTCAGCGGAGGGATGACGTCCGGATCTGCACCCGTCCCCGAAGGGAGCAGGCGCGGCAGGAGTCGCGACCAGCAAGACTACGGCTCACGCGCGAGGGGGGTCAAAACGGCGAGGGGCTGCCGGAGCGGGGACGCGCGAGCACAATGGCGGCGTGCGGAACGGCGGCGTGTCCTTCTGGTGGCAGCAGGTCGGGCTGCCCTCCCCCACCGACCGGCTCCAGGGTGACACGTCCTGCGACGTCGCGATCGTGGGCGGGGGGCTCACCGGCCTCTGGACGGCGTACTACCTCGCGGAGGCCGACCCGACCCTCGACGTCCGGGTCGTCGAGGCGGAGTTCGCCGGCTTCGGCGCGTCCGGGCGCAACGGCGGCTGGCTGTCGAGCGAGCTCGCCGGGAGCGCGCGGACGTACGCCGCCGTGGCGGGCGAGGACGGCGTCCGGCGCCTCAGGGACGCGCTGCGCGCCACGGTCGACGAGGTCGTCGGGGTGGCCGCCCGGGAGGGCATCGAGGCCGACATCGTGCGCAGCGGCGTCCTCACCGTCGCCCGCTCGGAGGCCCAGCGGCAGCGGCTCGACGGGGAGCTCACCGCCGGGCAGGTGGCCGACCGGGTCCGGGTGGCCGGAGCCGTGTCCGGGCACTTCGACCCCGACTGCGCCCGCGTGCAGCCGGCCCGGCTGGTGTCGGGCGTCGCCCGCGTCGTGCGGGAGCGCGGCGTACGCATCCACGAGGGCACCCGGGTCACGTCGGTCTCCCCCGGCGCGGTGGTGACGGACCGCGGCACGTTGCGGGCGTCCGTGGTGCTGCGCTGCCTGGAGGGCTTCACCGCCGGGCTCGTCGGGCACCGCCGCGACTGGCTGCCGATGAACTCCGCGATCGTCGTGACCGCTCCGCTCACCGACGCGCAGTGGGGCGAGATCGGGTGGGCCGGCGAGGAGCTGCTCGGCGACGAGGCGCACGCCTACTGCTACGCCCAGCGCACCGCCGACGGCCGCATCGCGATGGGCGGGCGGGGCATCCCCTACCGGTTCGGCTCGCGCACCGACGTCGACGGCCGCACCCAGGACCGGACCGTCGCGTCGCTGCGCTCGACGCTGACGAGCCTGTTCCCGTCGCTGGCCGGCATCGGGCTCGACCACGCCTGGTGCGGCGTGCTGGGCGTGCCGCGCGACTGGAGCGCCAGCGTCTCGTACGACCCCGCAACCGGCCTCGGGCACGCCGGCGGCTACGTCGGCTCGGGGCTCACCGCGACCAACCTGGCCGGCCGCACATTGCGCGACCTGGTGCTCGGCCACGACACCGACCTGACCCGCCTTCCGTGGACCGGTCACCGGGTCCGGAGGTGGGAGCCGGAGCCGTTCCGGTGGGCCGGCGTGCACGCGCTGTACGGCCTCTACCGCGCCGCGGACCGCCGCGAGGACGACGGTCTGCGACGCACCAGCCGCATCGCCCGCGTCGCGCACCGCGTCGCGGGACGCTGACCTCCGGGAGCTCCGGCGCCCGTCCCACTGCTGGACACCTGATTCGCGGTCCTCGCAGACGGCGGACTAGGTTGAGGGGACCCCACAGACGTACAAATACGTATGAACAGGAGCCGACGTGACCGACGTTGCGGCCAAGGATTCCCTGACTGTCACCGACAACCGGACTGGTCAGAAGTACGACATCGCGATCACCGACAACACGATCGCAGCCAAGGATCTCGGGCAGATCCGCCTCGATGAGGAGCAGCCCGGTCTCGCGACCTACGACCCCGGGTTCGTCAACACCGCGTCGTGCCGCTCGGCCGTCACCTTCATCGACGGAGACAAGGGCATCCTCGAGTACCGCGGGTACCCGATCGAGCAGCTCGCGGAGAAGTCCAACTTCCTCGAAGTGGCCTATCTCCTGATCCACGGCGAGCTGCCCACCAAGGAGCAGTACGACGCCTGGGTGCACGAGATCACCTACCACACGTTCGTGCACGAGAACGTGAAGACCTTCATGCAGGGCTTCCGCTACGACGCCCACCCGATGGGCATGCTGATGGCCTCGGTCGGCGCGCTGTCGACGTTCTACCCCGACGCCCGCAACATCAGCGACGCGGACAACCGCCACATGCAGATCGTCCGCATGATCGCGAAGATGCCGACCCTCGGCGCCTGGTCGTTCCGGCACGCGCAGGGCAAGCCCTACGTCTACCCCGACAACGACCTCGGCTACACCGCCAACTTCCTCTCCATGCTGTTCAAGATGAGCGAGTCGAAGTTCGAGGCCGACGAGCGCCTGGTCAAGGCCCTCGACGTGCTCTTCATCCTCCACGCCGACCACGAGCAGAACTGCTCGACCAACGCGGTCCGCTCGGTCGGCTCCTCGCAGGTCGACCCCTACTCGGCCGTCTCGGCCGGCGTCGGCGCGCTCTACGGCCCGCTGCACGGCGGCGCCAACGAGGCCGTGCTGCGGATGCTCAAGCGCATCGGCAGCAAGGAGAACATCCCCGCCTTCATCGACGGCGTGAAGGACGGCAACGAGCGCCTGATGGGCTTCGGCCACCGGGTCTACAAGAACTACGACCCGCGCGCCAAGATCATCAAGAAGTCCGCCGAGGACGTCTTCGAGGTCACCGGCACCAACCCGCTGCTCGACATCGCGCTGGAGCTGGAGAAGATCGCGCTGGAGGACGAGTACTTCGTCAAGCGCAAGCTCTACCCCAACGTGGACTTCTACTCGGGCCTGATCTACGAGGCCTTCCAGTTCCCGCCGGAGATGTTCACCGTGCTGTTCGCCATCGGCCGCACCCCGGGCTGGCTGGCGCAGTGGTCGGAGCTGGTGCAGGACAAGGACCAGAAGATCGCCCGTCCCAAGCAGATCTACACCGGCGACCGCGAGCTCACCTTCACCGCGGCATCCGAGCGCTGGAGCTGAGCCTCAGCGCCAACGGGTGTCACCTTGCCCGGCTGCGCCGTGCTGCGGCGCTCACACCACCGAGGGCCATGCGGCTTCGCCGCATGGCCCTCGCGGCGTTCAGGGCGTTCGTGCGTCCCGACCCGCACCACTCTCGATGCTTCATCCGGAGCCGCGGATGTCACTACACTCCCGAGCACTCGGGGGCGTGGGACGACGGGCGGTCACGGAGGTGACGTGGGGACACGTGGGGACGGCACCCTCGGCTCGGTGCTGCGCGGGCTGCGGGAGGGCGCCGGTCTCTCGCAGGAGGAGCTGGCCGAACGCGCGGGGCTGAGCCCGCACGCGATCAGCGCGCTGGAGCGCGGCACCCGGACCCGGCCCTACCCGCACACGCTGCGCTCGCTGGCGACCGCGCTCGACCTGGGCGAGGACCAGCGCACCGCGCTGCTGGCCGCGGTCCCGCCACGGTCACCGCGCCACGCCGCGCCGACCTCGGCGGCGGACGGCACCTCCGGCAGGCGCGACCTGCCGGTCCCGGCCACGCCGCTCATCGGTCGCGACGACGACGTCGGCCGCGTCGCCGACCTCCTGCGCACGAGCCGCCTCGTCACCCTCAGCGGCCCCGGCGGCGTGGGCAAGACCCGCCTGTCCCTGGCCGCAGCGGCGTCGGTCCGCGACCGCTACGCCGACGGCGTACGCCTGGTCGAGCTCGCGCCGCTCCTCGAGCCGGGCCAGCTGCTCCCGGCGGTCGCCGACGCCGTGGCCGCCACCCGCGACCCCGCGCGGTCCGTCACCGACGACATCGTCGACCGGCTGCGCGGCCAGCACCTGCTCCTCGTGCTGGACAACGTCGAGCACCTCCTCGACGCCGCGCCGGACGTCGCCGCGATCGTCGAGGCCGTGCCCGACCTGTCCGTCCTGGCCACCAGCCGCGCGCCGCTGCGCGTGCGCGGCGAGACGGAGTACGCCGTGGAGCCGCTCGAGGTGGACGACCAACCGGACGGGACGCCCTCCCCGGCGGCACGGCTGCTGCTCGATCGCGCGCAGCGGGTCAACCCCGGCTGGGGCGCCGACCCGGCCGACGCCGCGGCCGTCCGCGCCACCTGCGAGCGTCTCGCCGGGCTGCCCCTCGCCCTCGAGCTCGCTGCCGCCCGGGCTCGGTTGCTCGATCCTGCGTCGCTCCTCCAGCGGCTCGACACGGCGCTGCAGGCCGGTCCGCGCGACCTCCCGCCCCGCCAGCGCACCATGCGCGCCACCCTGGACTGGAGCCAGGGACTGCTCGACGCACCGGCACGCAGGCTGCTGCGGCTCATGGGTGTCTTCGTCGGTGGCACCACCCTTGCCGACCTCGAGGCGATCGCCGCCCGGGTCGGGATCGCCGACGCCGAGGTCGTCACCAGCCTCGAGGAGCTGGTCGAGCACTCCCTGGTCCTCGCCGAGGGGTCGGGCCGGCTGCGGATGCTGGAGCCGGTCGCCCAGTACGCCCGCGACCTGCTGCGCGAGGCGGACGAGTGGGACGACGCCGCGCGGGCCCATGCGGCTCACTACCTCACGGTTGCCGAGACCAACCACTCGAGCTATCGCGACGGCGGCCAGGTCGCGGCGCTCCACCGCATCGATCTCGAGCACGCCAACCTCACCGCGGCCGCCGAGCGCTCGCTGGCGGCCGGTGACATCGAGACCCCGGCCCGGATGGCGTGGGAGCTGTGGCTCTACTGGTGGCTGCGCGGTGACCACGACCATGGCCGGCGGTTCGCGGAGAGCGCCCTCCACCACGCCGCGGACCTGCCCGACGACGTGCATGCCCGCGCCGCACTCGCTGCCGCCACGATGGCCTTCGCCATGGACGACGTCCCCGCGGCCGCCGGATGGTGGGCACGCTCCCACGAGCACGCCGGCGACGACCCGGCGATCCTCTCCAACGCCGTTGCGGGAGAGGGCCTGGTGGCACTCGTCGAGGCGACCTCGCCCTGGCCCGCGACCGTTTCGAGGCGGCCAGGCACCATGCCCGGGTCGGCGGCCCCGAGGTCCAGTGGACCTGGGGACTGGCGCACGTCTGGCTGGGCACCGTGGCCCTCCTCGAGGGAGACGCCGACGAGGCGGTGCGGCTGATCGAGGCCGGCCTGGCCTCGGCGCGGAGCCGAGAGGACCGGTTGTCGTCCTACATCGCTCTCTACAACCTCTTCCAGGTCGAGCTCGGGCGCGGCGACCACGACGCCGCCCGCCGCCACCTCGAGGAGAGCACCCGGCTGTCGCTCGAGACCGGCGACCAGGCCAACCTCGCCTACCTGCTCGACGCGGGAGCGGTCCTCGCCGCGGCCTCCGACCAGCACGCGCGGGTGCCGCTGCTGCTCGGGGCCGCCCAGGCGATCCGCGAGGTCCAAGGAGCGCAGGGCTACGGCTACTACCGGCCTGACCCCGCCGCCATCACCGCCGCCGCCCACTACGCCCGGTCGTACCTCGGCGCCGACCGCTACGACGACGCCCTCGACACCGGGCGCGGGTTCACCGGCGCCCAGGCCGCCGCGATGCTGCACGACCCCGGCGCGGCCGCGGGCTGACCCGGCCGGACCCCGTACACCGCTCGTACACCTGCGGCTGTCCGTGGCCGACGACGTCGTACGGCGCCGAGGGTGGAGGCACGGCACGCACCCGTGCCCACACCCTGAGGAGCCGCAGATGAGCACCACGCTCGACCCGTCCACCGCGTCCGGTCCGCACCGCGACGCCAGCACCGGCGCACCGACCCGGCCACCCGGCCGCGGGTGGGTGCTCGCGGGCCTCGGCGCCGGCCTCGCCGGGATCGCCTCCGTCGTCGCCAGCGGCATGGTCGACGCCGTCTACGACCCGGCCACCAGTGGCGACGCCGAGGCGATCACCGAGGCCACCGCGGAGCTCGTGCCGCAGATCCTGACCTTCCACACCGCGACGATGGTCTCCTGCGCCCTGCTTGTCGTCTTCGCGGCAGGCCTGCACCGCCACCTCCAGCGACGTACGCACGCCGACAGCATCGTGCCGGGAGTGGCGGCGATCGGGCTGGTGATGGTCTGCGTCGCCCAGCTGCTGGGGGCCGGCCTCACCACCGAGTTCGCCTTCGGGCTCGCCGACCCGGACAACGTCCTCGTCCCCGAGACGGTCGTCTTCTTCGGCCACTGGATCGGCACCATCCCGTGGCTCTGGGGCGGCATCGGGCTCACCGCCCTCGCCATGGCCAGCGCAGCGTTCAGGCAGGGCGCCTTCGCCCGCTGGCTCGGCTGGACCAGCCTCGTGCTCGGCGGCATCACCACGCTGTTCCTCGTCAGCCCCGTGCAGTACATGGCGGGCATGACCGGACCGATCTGGCTCGTCATCGTCTCCGTCGCGCTCCTGCGCTCGGCGCGCCGCGCCTGACATGGCGCCCGTCGTGCACGACGAGGTGGGGAACGCGACCGACTTCGCGTCGTACGTCGCCTCGCGACGACCCGCGCTGCTCCGCTGGGCGCGCGCCGTCGCCGGCGACCCGCACAGCGCGGAGGACCTGCTCCAGGACTCCCTGGTCCGGGTCCTCCCCCGCTGGGAGGGCCTGCGCGAGCGGGCCGCCGCCGACGCCTACGTCCGGCGCACCATCACCCGCCAGTACGTCAGCTGGCAGCGCCAGCCGTGGCGACGCAGCGAGGTCGCCTCCGACGACCTCCCGGAGACCGTCCGGGACGTCGGTCCTCGTCCGCCCGCCGACCCGTCGGGACGGCTCTGGGACCTGGTCCTGGCACTCCCGCCCCAGCAGCGCGCCGCCGTCGCCCTGCGCTACTACGAGCAGCTCGACGTCGCCGAGACCGCCGCCGTCCTCGGCTGCTCGACCGGCACAGTGAAGTCCAACACCAGCCGCGGCATCGCGGCGCTCCGCCGGCTCGCCGCCGACCAGGCACCGGCACGATGACCACCCGACGACCACATGAGAGGACACCCCATGTCGACACCTCCCACCAGCACGCCCGCCACACCGGCCGAGTCATGGCTACCCGCCGACTTCCGCCACCCGACCCGGGTCGAGGTCCCGTACGGACACCACCTGCGACCGATCCGCGCCGAGGACACCGACCTCGACATGGTCGCCGTCATGGGCTCGCGCGATCGGCTGTGGAGCATCTACGGCGAGGCGTGGGGGTGGCCACCCGCCGACATGACGCACGAGGCCGACCGTGCCGACCTGGCCCGCCACGCGGCGGAGATGGAGACGCACGAGTCGTTCAACTACGCGCTCCTCGACACCGACGAGACGGCGCTGCTCGGCTGCGTCTACATCGACCCGCCGGAGAAGCCGGGCGCCGACGCGGAGATCTCGTGGTGGGTGGTGGACGAGTGCGTGGGCACCGAGCTCGAGGCGGCGCTCGACGAGCTCGTCCCGCGCTGGATCGCCGCGGACTGGCCGCTCGAGCGCCCGCGCTACGTCGGTCGTGACCTCACGTGGGCCGAGTGGTCGGCGCTGCCTGACCTGCCGCGCTGACCTCAGGTCTCTGCACCTTTACAGGACGTTCTCAGGGCATCCACAGGGTCACGGCGCACTGTCGAAGACATGAGCGACGGACAGACCCCCCAGCACGGCGGCCCCCAGAACCCCCAGCACCCGCGGCCCGCCGACGACAACCCGTACCAGCGTGCCTCCTCCGGGTGGACCGGGGCGGACTCGCACCCCACCCAGCCCGTGCAACCCACCTACCCCGGGCTCCCGCTCCAGCAGCCCACCCACGCGCCGCCCCGCGAGCGCAAGGGCCGGGGCCGGACGGGTCTGGCCGCCGCTGTCGTCGCCACCTCCCTGCTGGTCGGCGGAGGGGCCGGTATCGGTGGTGCCGCCTGGTGGGACGCGACCCAGGACGGCTCGGGCGGCTTGTCCCAGGCGAGCCCGCTGTCGACGTCGCAGGTGTCGTCGCAGTCGCAGGCTCCCGCGGCCGACGGGTCCGTGGAGTCGGTGGCCCAGAAGGTGCTGCCCAGCGTCGTCAAGATCGACGTGACCACGGCCCAGGGGGGCGCGTCGGGCTCCGGCATCATCCTCACCGCCGACGGCACGATCCTGACCAACAACCACGTGGTGGAGGGCGCCGAGGCCGGCAGCCTCACCGTGTCCTTCGACGACGGCACGAGCGCCAAGGCCGAGGTCCTCGGCACCGACCCGCTCACCGACACCGCCGTCATCAAGGCCGAGGGGGTCTCCGACCTCACCCCGGCCACGATCGGCAAGTCCGCCAACCTCGGCGTCGGCGAGGGCGTCGTCGCCATCGGGTCGCCGTTCGGGCTCGACGCGACCGTCACCAGCGGCATCGTCAGTGCCCTCGACCGTCCGGTCAACGTCGGCTCCGACGACCAGGGCAACTCCACGACGTACCCCGCGATCCAGACCGACGCCGCCATCAACCCCGGCAACTCCGGCGGTCCGCTGGTCGACCTGACCGGCGCGGTGATCGGCATCAACTCCTCGATCCGCACCGCGGCGTCGCAGTCCCCCGACGGCGGCCAGTCCGCGTCGGGCTCGATCGGCCTCGGCTTCGCGATCCCCATCGACGAGGTGAT
Organism: Nocardioides sp. P5_E3; assembly: GCF_054049275.1. Classification (NCBI taxonomy): domain Bacteria; kingdom Bacillati; phylum Actinomycetota; class Actinomycetes; order Propionibacteriales; family Nocardioidaceae; genus Nocardioides; species Nocardioides sp. P5_E3. Next base: position 91,740 of record NZ_JBFUMR010000014.1, on the reverse strand, counting down.
GCCGATCGTGGACCAGATGGCCTCGGGCGAGACCCCGACGCACGCGCGGCTCGGCATCCAGGTCGGCGACGCGCAGACGGGCGACGCCGCAGGCGCCGTCGTGCGCGAGGTGACCTCCGGCTCGGCGGCCGACGAGGCGGGCCTGGGCTCGGGCAGCGTGATCACCAAGGTCGACGACCACCGGATCACCGGCGCCGACTCCCTCGTCGCGACCATCCGCTCCTACCGCCCCGGTGACTCGGTGAGCCTCACCTGGACGAGCGGCGGCAAGGAGCAGAGCGCGGACCTCGTGCTGGACTCCGACGCGACACAGGGCTGAGTCCCGCCACCGGGTTGGGCCGGCCGCGCCATGATGGTGCGGCCGGCCCTCTGCCGTGCCCGCCCGGATCCCGACCCGAGGAGTCACATGCAGCTCGAGCTCAGCCCCGCGGACGCGGAGTTCCGGGGAAGGATGCGCGACTTCTTCACGACCAAGGTGTCGCCGGAGATCCGCGACACGGTCCTCGAGGGGCGCCACCTCACCCGCGACCAGATCGTCGAGGCCCAGCGGACCCTCAACGCCGAGGGCCTCGCCGTGCCGCACTGGCCCGTCGAGTGGGGCGGCCAGGACTGGACCGACCTCCAGCGGCACCTGTGGCACGAGGAGATGCAGCGCGCCGGCGTGCCCATCCCGTTGGCCTTCAACGCCTCCATGATCGGGCCCGTCATCGCCCACTTCGGCACGCAGGAGCAGAAGGAACGCTTCCTGCCCGCCACGGCCAACCTCGACATCTGGTGGTCGCAGGGCTTCTCCGAGCCCGATGCCGGCTCCGACCTCGCCTCCCTGCGCACGACTGCGGTGCGCGACGGGGACGACTGGGTGGTCAACGGCCAGAAGACGTGGACCACGCTCGGCCAGCACGGCGACTGGATCTTCACGCTCGTCCGCACCGACCCCGAGGTGAAGAAGCAGGCCGGCATCTCGATGCTCCTCATCGACATGACGACCCCGGGCGTCGAGGTCCGGCCGATCGAGCTGATCGACGGTGGCCACGAGGTCAACGAGGTGTGGTTCACCGACGTGCGCGTGCCGGGTGACCTGCTGGTCGGCGAGCTCAACGGCGGTTGGACCATCGCCAAGTTCCTGCTCGGCAACGAGCGGGTCGGCGTGGCACCCGTCGGCGCGACCAAGCGGGCGCTGGCCGCCCTGAAGGCCAACGCCGGTCCCCTGCTGGACGACCCCCTGGTCCGGGCCCGGGTCGCCGAGCTCGAGAACGAGCTGCTCGCCCTCGAGCTCACCGCCCTGCGCGTCGTGGCGCACTCCTCGGACGGGGCTCCGCACCCGGCCTCGTCGGTCCTCAAGCTGCGCGGCACCGAGCTCCAGCAGGCCGTGAGCGAGCTCGCGCTCGACCTCGCCGGGCCGGCCTCGCTCGCCGCCCGTGCCGGGGACGACTCGCCGCAGGAGGGCTGGGCGCGGCGGTCCGGGCCGACCTACCTGAACCTGCGCAAGGCCTCGATCTACGGCGGGTCCAACGAGATCCAGCGCCAGATCATCAGCCGCACGATCCTGGGACTCTGAGGGGACTTCGACATGGACTTCACCTACGACGACGAGCAGCAAGCCCTGCGCGAGGCGGTCCGCGGCCTGCTCGCGACGGCGTACGCCGACCACGACGCGCGGCGCCGCACGGTGGCCGACGACCCGGGGTTCGACCGTGCCCTGTGGGGCCGGCTGGCCGAGATGGGCGTCCTCGGCCTGCCGTTCAGCGAGGCCGACGGCGGCGTCGGCGCCGGGCCCGTCGAGATCGGGATCGTGTGCCAGGAGCTGGGCCGCGTGCTCGCCCCCGAGCCCTACCTCGCGTCGGTCGTGCACGCCGGCGGCCTCGTCGCCGCCGTCGGGACCGCCGAGCAGAAGGCCGACCTGCTGGGCCGGCTCAGCGCCGGCGAGATCGTGCTGGCTGCGGCCGACACCTCGCCCGGCGGTCGCTGGGCCTCGCGCGCGGACGGCGTACGCGCCTCGGTGTCCGACGGCAGCTGGACGCTCGACGGCGTGGCCGACCCCGTCGTGGGCGGTGCGTGCGCCGACCACCTCGTCGTCACCGCCGCCCTGCCCGACGGCGGCACCGGCGTGTTCGTGGTGGACGCCACCGCCGCGTCGGTCACCGGCTACGTCGCAGCCGACCTCACCCGCGCGGCGAGCGTCCGGTTCGAGGCGAGCGCCGCCACACCGCTCGGCGAGCCCGGCCGCGACCTGTCGCCGAGCATCGCCACCATCAGCGACCTGACCCGCATCATGGGCGCCAACCAGGCGCTCGGGGTGATGCAGAGCCAGGTCCGCGCCACGACCGACTACCTCAAGAGCCGCAAGCAGTTCGGCGTCACGCTCAACACCTTCCAGGCGCTCACCTTCCGCGCCGCCGACATGTACGTCTCGCTCGAGCTCGCGCACAGCACCGTCGAATGGGCGACGATGACGATCGCCGGTGGCGACCGCGAGGTCGTTGCCGACGCCGCCGACCGCGTCGGGCTCCAGGTGTCCCGGGCGGCGCGCCACATAGGGGAGGAGGCCATCCAGCTCCACGGCGGCATCGGGATGACCGCGGAGTACGCCGTCGGGGTCGGCACCGCCCACCTCACCGTGCTGGAGCAGTGGCTCGGCAACGCCGGGCACCACCTCACGCGGCTCGCCGCCCGCGTCACCGAGCACGAGATGGTGGACGCGGTCTGATGGACCTCTCGCTGACCGAGGAGCAGCAGGCCTTCCGCGACCTCGCCCGCGACTTCCTCGAGCGCGAGGCCGTGCCCCACCGGATGCGGTGGGACCACGACGAGGCGGTCGACCTGGCGATCGTGCCGAAGATGGCCGAGCTGGGGTTCTTCGGGCTGACCATCCCCGAGGAGTACGGCGGCGTCGGGGGAGACTACGTCACCTACTCCCTCGCCATGGAGGAGCTCGGCCGGGCCGACTCCGCGCTGCGCGGCATCGTGTCGGTGAGCAGCGGACTGGTCGGCAAGTCGATCCTCGACCACGGGACCGAGGAGCAGAAGCAGGAGTGGCTGCCCCGTCTCGCCTCCGCCACCGCGCTCGGCTGCTTCGGGCTGACCGAGCCCGGCACCGGCTCCGACGCGGGCAACCTCACCTCCCGGGCGGTCCGCGACGGGTCGGACTGGGTGCTCGACGGGCAGAAGCTCTTCATCACCAACGGCACCTGGGCGGACGTGGCCCTGGTCTTCGCCCGCACGAGTGATGACGGCCCGCGCGGCGTGACGGCGTTCCTCGTGCCGACCGACTCCCCCGGCTTCGAGGCCCGCGAGGTCACCCACAAGCTCGGGCTGCGCGGCCAGGCGACCGCCGAGCTGTTCCTGACCGGCGTATGTGTCCCCGACTCGGCACGCCTCGGCGAGGTCGGGCGGGGGTTCAAGATCGCGATGGGCACCCTCGACAAGGGCCGGCTCGCCGTCGCCTCGGGTTGTGTCGGGATCGTGCAGGGCTGCCTCGAGGCGTCGGTGGCGTACGCCCGCGAGCGCACGCAGTTCGGCAAGCCGATCGCGTCGTTCCAGCTCGTGCAGGACCTGATCGCCGGCATCTCGCTCGACGCCGACGCCGCCCGCCTGCTGGCGTGGCGGTGCGCCGACCTCATCGACCGCGGCGAGCCCTTCGGCGTCGCGGCCTCCAAGGCGAAGCTGTTCGCGTCGGAGGCCGCGGTGCGCGCGGCCAACAACGCGATCCAGGTGCACGGCGGGGCAGGCTACGTCGACGACTTCCCCGTCGCGAAGTACCTCCGGGACGCGCGGGTGATGACGCTCTACGAGGGCACGTCGCAGATCCAGAAGCTCATCATCGGCCGCGCGGAGACCGGCATCAGCGCCTTCGGCTGACGTCGTACGCCCCTAGACTCCGGGCGTGCACCCGGCAGCCGCAGTGCCCCCCGTCGTCGGCGCGGTCGTCGCCGGGATCGTCGTCGTCCTCACCGGGCTGGGTGGCAGCCCTGCAGCGGTCGCGACACCCGCCGTGCCGGAGGTGATGGCGGGCTACTCCCACCTCACCGGGTCGGTGTCGTCGTCCCCACCAGGACCGGCCGTCGCGCTCTGGCAGCACGGCTACGGCGTCGAGTTCCTGGACTTCCCGCAGGCGGTCGTGCTCGGCGCCGGTGGCGACAGCTACCGACGCGTCGACGTCGCCGAGGAGCGGGCCGGCTCCGAGACCCAGGGCGACCCGGCGCCGATGCTGCTCTCCCCGGACGGCACCCGGGTGGCGGTCGGCGACCACGACGTCGAGCGACCCGACGTGGTCGTCGTCGACCTGACCACCGGGGCGACCTCGAGGCACGCGCTCCCCGCGGGACGCAGCGTCGTGCCGGTGGCGTGGTCGAGCGACGGCGAGGCGCTCGCGAGCCTGGTGTCCGACGAGGCGACGAACCCCTACTCCGGCGGGCGGATCACCGGCTCGATCGCGCTGCTGGACCTCCCTGACGACTCCGCCGAGGTCCTGGAGCTCGACGGCTCCGCCACCGCGGCCGCGTTCTCCCCCGACGGCTCGGAGCTCGCCGTCGAGCAGTCCGGCGGGATCACGGTGGTGGACCTGCAGGACGGCAACCGGCGCAGCCTCGAGGTCGACGGCGTGCTCGCCGGACCCGCCGCGTGGTCCCCCGACGGCCGGCTGCTCGCCGTCACGACCGTCGAGCCGACCAGTGCGCCGCCCGGCGTCGAAGCTCCCGGTGTCCCGAGCGGGCTGTCGTTCGTCGACGCCGATGGTCGGGGCGCCGCCGTGCCCGACCCGCTGCCGCTCGACCTGTCCGGTCCGGGGCGCGTGCTCGGCTGGGCGGGTGACGCGGAGGTGCTGACGGTGCTCGCGAACGGGGCCGACGACCAGACGCTGTCGGTCGTGCCGCTCGACGGCGCCGACCCGCGCCCGCTCATGCGGATGTCCGACCTCGGGTCCTACGGCGTCGGTCGCTTCCAGCTCGCGTCGTCGGTCGCTGGCTCCCTCGAGGTCGTCGATCCCGACGGCGTGGACCGTGGTCCGTGGCCGTGGGCCCTCCGCGGGGTGCTCACGGTCGCGGCGGGTCTGCTGGCGTGGTTCATCGCCCGACGCTTCCCTCGCGGTCGGGTGCGCACGCGGTAGTCGTCCCCGTAGGGCTCCGCACCCGACATGCCGTCAGGCCGGCCGCGGGCCCGCCCGGACGATCCGACGTACCTCGTCGAGGTCGAGGTCGTACGGTCCGATCCGGGTGAGCACCCACGACGCCCCGCGGTCGACCCACACGTCGGGGTCCTGGTCGGGCTGCAGGTCGACGACCACGTCGTACCCGGGCCCCGGCTCGTGCGCGGCGAGATCAGCGGTGACGGTGTCGAGGTCGGCGGGACCGTCCAGCCCGATGACGAAGAAGCCGTCGTACGACGCCGCGCGCCGCAGCGGGGCCCTGTTGCCGTAGCGGCCGGCCAGCCAGACGGGCACCCGCGGCGCCGGGAGGAACCGGACGTCGCGGGCGGCGTGGTGCTCACCCTCGTGGTCGACGGTCTCGCCGCTCAGCAGGCCGGTCAGGACCGCGAGCCCCTCGTCGAGCATCCGGCCGCGCACCTTGGGGTCCGCCTCGTCGCCGAACGCGCTGAACTCCCCCACCCAGTCGTCGCCGAGCCCGAGGCCCAGCACGAAGCGGCCGCCGGACAGGACCGCCAGGCTCGCGGCCTGCCGGGCCAGCACCTGCGGCCGGCGGCGCGGCAGCGGGGTCACCATCGGCCCGAACAGCAGCCGCTCGGTGCGCATCGCGATCGCCGCGCAGCACGTCCACGGGTCGGCGATCGCGGCCACCCTGTCGCCGTACAGCAGGTGGTCCCAGACGAAGAAGCCGTCCCAGCCGGCCGCCTCCGCCTCGGCGGCGAGGTCGCCGACGAGCCTCGGGTCGGCCAGGGCGTCGAAGGGGGCGACGAAGAGGCCGCGGCGCGTGGTCATGACGCCATTCGAGCACGCGGCTCGATCATGCGCCGGCCCAGCCGCCGAGCCACGACGCGAGGGTGACGTCCTCGGTCCAGGGGTGGAGCGAGGTGGCGAGCGACGGCCCCGCCGGCGCCAGGTCGGGTCGACCCCACCGCGCGGCGCGGCGCAGGAGGCGCAGGTCCTGCAGCTCGGCGCGGCCGTCGCCGATCTCGCGGGATCCCGTGCACCCGTCGAGGCCGTCGACGAGCGCGGCCCAGGCGCCGGCGTCACCGACGAGGCCACCGCGCACGTCGAGGTGCAGCCGCGCCGAAGCGGGCAGGTCCGCGTCGGCGGCGACCACCCGCTGGTCGCCGCCGACCAGGTCACGGTGCCGCTCGGAGAGGCGTACGACGGCTCGCGGCAGCGCCGCCAGCAGCGAGTCGACCGTGACGAGCACCTCGGCGTCGGCCAGGGCCGGAGCGCAGGTGACGACGAGGTCGCCCGGGCCGCGGGCGAGTCCCCGCCACGTCGTCATCGGTCCGGACGTGCGGTCCGCGACGGCCACGGTCTCGGCCAGGAGCGCGGCAGGGTCGCGCTCCCGGGAGCCGGCGTCAGGCCCGTCGTGCCAGGCGACGGCGTCGGGCCGGTGCGCCAGCAGGCCGCCGGCGGTCCATGACCGGTGGGCGAAGTCCCAGTCCTCCCCGCCGTAGGCGCGGAAGGTCTCGTCGAAGCCGCCGACCTCGTCGTACCACCACCGGCTGCAGGCCAGGACCGCGCTGATGACGAAGCGGTGGCTGCTGGCGTCGGCGTCCAGCAGGTCACGGCTGTCGGCGTACGCGTCGCGCAGCCAGGCGGGCTCGGCCAGCTCGAGCGCCGGCGCGACCTGCTCGACCGGTTGCTCCGGCGAGGTGCCCGCCAGGTCGGCGTGCCGGCGGCGCCCCACCACCAGGGCCTCCGGGAGCACCTCGGGGAGCGCGACCATGCGCTCCACGAAGGCCGGCTCGGGAGCGGTGTCGGCGTCGAGCAGGACGAGCAGCTCGCCGGTGCTGGCCTGCACGCCGAGGTTGCGCGCGGCGGCTGCCCGGAAGCCGTCGTCGTGCTGCCGCACGAGCCGCACGCCGGCCGGGACCGTGGGCACCCGGTGGGACCCGTCGTCGGCGACGACGACCTCGTCCGGCGGGCGCGTCTGGCGGCGCAGGGCCGCGAGAGTGCGGTCGAGCTGCTCCTGCTGCTCGAAGTGGGTGACCACCACCGACACCCGCCGGCGCCGGTCGGCGTCGGGCGCGAGGTCCCACCGGTTGCCCGGCACCGAGGTGCCGTGGGGCGGGGCGGTCATCCGACCGTCGCCCACCACGCCCGGTAGGCGGCTGCCGTGTCCTCGAGCCGCGGCCCGAGGTCGGCGTCGGGTGAGGTCCAGGTCGAGGTCGGTCGGCGCAGCGCGGCGTCGAGGCAGGGCACCAGGGTGGCGTCGTCGAAGAGGTCGAGGGTGCCGGGGCGGAGCGCCGCCATCTCCCGGGTGTAGGCACCGTCGCGCGCGAGGGGTCGCCGGCCCGCGGCGATCCACGAGTTGAGGCTGCCGGACGCGGAGACGTTGCGGTGCGCCGTCACGCCGACCGCGACGCCGCGCAGCGCGCTGACCAGGTCGTCCTCCGGCACCCGGCCGGTGACCTCCACCGGCACGCCGCGTTCCCGGCCCGTCCGCACCAGCGCCTCGAGCTCGTCGGCGTGGCCGGGCGCGGCGTCACCGAGGACGCGCACGGACGCCATCGTCCCGGCGCGGCGCAGCGCGGCCGCCGCGCGCACCACCTGCCGGTGGCCCTTGCCGGGATAGACGAAACCGAAGACGCCGACCACCGGCTCCGTCGCGACGGCTCCCACCACCGCGCGACCGGGCCGACCGGGCTGGCCGTCGAGGCCCGCCGGGACCGGAACGGGCAGCGGGATGACGGTCCCGCGGGCGCCGGACGCGCTCCAGCGGTCCACGAGGTCGTGCTCGTGCCACGAGTTGGTCGCCCACGCGTGGCTGGCGCGCACGATCCGGCCGTAGGCCGCGGCGCGGGCCGCGAAGACGGGCCCGTCGGTCGGCTGCGGGACGTCGTGCAGCGTGACCGTCAGGCGTACGCGCCGCGCGAGCTGCTCGACCACGGCCGCCGCGTCGAGAGGGTCGCTGCCCAGGAGCCGGTCCGTCAGGTGCAGGTGGACCGCCGCCCCCGGCACCAGCTGGGCGACGTCGCGGACGACCGGTGCCCGAGCAGCGTCCGCCACCTCGCCGGCGTACCTCGTGACGCCGTGCGTGTCGGGCCCGAGCAGTAGGTGGTGGGGCGCGGCAGGGTCGGCGTCGCGGAGGTGGGAGGCCGGCATGAGCACCCGCCCATCCTGTCGAGGTCGGACAGACCCGACCTCCCCCCAAAGCGTGGGGATCGGCGCTCAGGGCCGGTCGAGCAGCTTCTGGAAGTCCCCCAGCCGAGCGACCGGCCGGAAGCCCAGCGCCTCGTTGACGCCGATCATGTGGCTGTTGACCTCAGCGTTGTAGGTCGTCAGCCGGGTGATGTCGGGGCGCTCGCGCTGCAGCAGCTGCAGGTTGGCGACCTTGACCGCGACGCCGAGCCGGTGGCCGCGGTGCTCGCGGCGCACGAGGGTGCCCCACTGGTAGGCGCGCCCGGGCTCGTGGACCGTCGTCGCGAGGTCGGAGTAGGCCACCACCTCGCCCGTGGACGACAGCGCGACGGCGTCGTACTTCGTCCGCCCCTGCCGGGCGGCGGTGTCCTCGCGCTCGCGGACCGCGTCGGTGCTGGCTGCCTCCGGCTCGAGCTCGAGGTCGCCGGTGGGCGCCTCGGTCGCGAGGATCGAGGTAATCCCGGCCCAGCCCTGCAGCAGGTCGTCGGGCACGGGCCCGCTCCAGGCGCGCAGCGTGTACTCCGGGTGCGAGCGGGCCGCGTCGTCGGCGAGCCCGCCTAGCAGGTCGCCGTCGACCGGCAGCCGGAGCTCGCGCTGCACCTCCGACAGGGCCAGGTCGTAGCCGCGCGCCCGGGCGAACTCGGGCCCCGCGGCACCCTCACCGTCGGTCCCGGCGTCGTACGACCACGACGAGAGACCGGTCAGCACCCGGCGCCCGCGCGAGCGGGCCTCGTCCTCGAGCACGGCCAGCAGCGCCGAGCCGGTGCCGGCGCGGCGGTGCGCGGGGAGGACGTGGACGTCGAGCTCGGCGAGCTCGAGGTTGTCCAGCAGCGGCGTCCGCATCCAACCCGCCCCGACCGTCTTCCCGTCCGCGACGGCCGCCCAGGCGCCCGACCAGCTGTGGCTGCCGACCCCCTGCATCGTCACCCGCAGCTCCGCGAGCTGCCACGGCGTCGCCACCTCGCCCAGCTCGTGCTTCGTCGAGGTGTCGTAGACGTGGTGCCAGGCCGCGAAGGCGGTGTCGTCGGTGGGGTCGACCGGGGAGATGCGCAGGCTCATCGGGCGCGCGACACCCGGCCCTCGTCCCACACCGGGGCGTCGGGCTCGTAGACCTCGCCGTCGGCGCCGTAGACGAGGAAGCGGTCGAAGCCGCGGGCGAACCACCGGTCGTGGGTCACCGCGAGCACCGTGCCGTCGAAGGCCTCGAGCCCGGCCTCCAGCGCCTCGGCGGACTGCACGTCGAGGTTGTCGGTGGGCTCGTCGAGGAGCAGCAGCGTCGCTCCGGACAGCTCGAGCAGCAGGATCTGGAACCGCGCCTGCTGCCCACCGCTGAGGGACTCGAACTTCTGCTCGCCTGCGTGCGCCAGCTCGTAGCGGTCCAGCACCCGGCTGGCGGCCTCGCGGCCCATGCCGTCGCGGTGGTCGTCGCCGCGGTGCAGGATCTCCAGAAGGGTGCGACCGACGAGCTCGGGGTGCTCGTGCGTCTGCACGAACCAGCCCGGCCGGACCCGCGCGCCCAGCTTGGCGCTGCCGGTGTGCGGGACCGGTGCGGGAGGTACGCCGACGGGCTGGTGCTCGACGTCGGGGTCGCTTCCGCCGGCCGCGAGGAGCCGCAGGAAGTGGGACTTGCCGGACCCGTTGGAGCCGAGCACGGCCACCCGTTCGCCGTACCAGACCTCGAGGTCGAACGGCTTCATCAGGTTGGTCAGCTCGAGAGCGGTGCACACGACCGCGCGCTTGCCCGTGCGGCCACCCTTCAGCCGCATCTTCACCTGCTGCTCGCGCGGCTGCTCGGTGGGCGGCCCGGCGTCCTCGAACTTCTTCAGCCGCGTCTGGGCCGCGCGGTACTGCGAGGACATGCCGTCGTTGTACTCCGACTTGATCTTGAGCCGGAGCACGAGCGCCTTGATCTTGGCGTGCTCCTCGTCCCAGCGGCGGCGCATCTCCTCGAAGCGCTCGAAGCGGTCGCTCCGCGCCTCGTGGTAGCTCGCGAAGCCGCCCGGGTGCGTCCAGACCAGGTTGCCGGCGCTGCCGAGCTCGACGGTCACGATGCGGGTCGCGGTGTTGTCCAGCAGCTCGCGGTCGTGGCTGATGAAGAGGATCGTCTTCACCGACTCGCGGATCCGGCCCTCGAGCCAGATCTTTCCGGGTACGTCGAGGTAGTTGTCCGGCTCGTCGAGCAGCAGCACCTCGTCGGGGCCGCGCAGGAGGTACTCGAGCACCAGCCGCTTCTGCTCACCACCCGACAGCGTGCTCAGCAGCCGGTGACGGGCGCGTTCGAAGGGCAGCTCCATGGCTGCCGTGGTGCACACGTCCCACGTCACCTCGGTGTCGTAGCCGCCGGCGTCGGCGTACTCCCCCAGGGCCGTGGCGTACGCCATCTGGGTGCGCTCGTCGTCGACGTCCATCAGCGCGAGCTCGGCGGCGTCGACCGCCTCGGCAGCCGTCCGGACCCGGGGCGGGGCCACCGACAGCAGGAGGTCGTGGACGGTCTCGTCCCCGCCACCGTGACCGACGAACTGGCGCATCACGCCCAGCCCTCCCGAGCGGGTGACCACGCCCGCGTGCGGGGTGAGGTCGCCGGTGACGATCCGCAGCAGGGTGGTCTTGCCGGCACCGTTGGCGCCGACCAGCGCGACCTTCTGCCCGTCGCCGACCCGGAAGCTGACGTCGTCGAGCAGCACCCGCCCGTCCGGCAGCTCGTAGCGCACTCCGGCGACATCCACGTGACCCACGCGAGGATTCTCGCAAGCCACCCGGCCCGCCGTCGCGTGGTTATCGCCACCCGGACGAACTTGACCCTTCCCCAACCCCTGGCCGACAGGCGGGTCAGGGGTGTGAAGCACGTCTTGTCCCGAGTGGCCGCGCAATGTGTCACGCCCTTGGTTGCCGTGCAGCACGTCCGCACCGACGCCGATAGGGGCCGTAAGAGGAACGGTCAGGTCTGGTCCACCTCGTTGCGCTGCATGACGAGCCCGACGACGCCTATCGCATCCACCGCGGGAAGCGTACGGTCAAAGTTGCTCCCGGTCCGTGCGACCGTCGTCGAAAACTCGGCTCTTGATGGCTCGGAGGAGACACCCCTCTCGGGTGTTCACCCCCGCCCGCCATCCACAGAAAGAGCACACCATGGCCAAGTACATGATCAAGGCTTCCTACTCGCCGGACGGCATCAAAGGCGTCATGGCGAAGGGTGGCTCCGCCCGTGCGGACGCGATCGCGAAGCTCGCCACCGGCGTGGGCGGCACCGTCGAGAGCGTCTACTTCTCGTTCGGCTCCGATGACCTGTTCGCCATCGTCGATGCGCCGAGCCACGAGGCGATGGCAGCCATCGCCGGCACGGTCGCGCAGACCGGCGCCGTCAGCAGGTACGAAACCGTCATCCTGTTGACGCCGGCCCAGATCGACGATGCAGCAAACATGACGATCGACTACACGCCGCCGGGAGGCTGACCGCCGGGCGCGCGGGCGGGCGAGTCGGCCCACGATCCAGCGCCCGATCACCTCGACCACAAAGGCCCGCAGGCGAGGCCGAGCCCCCTATCCGTCGATGCCAGGACGGCCGCCGGCGGCGTCGATACTGCTCTCATGACCATCACCCGAGACGATGTGTTGGCCGCGGCGCGCCGCATCGAGGGCCGGGTCAGGCGCACCCCTCTGCTGGCTCCCACCTCACAGGACGCGGTGTGGCTCAAGTGCGAGTTCCTCCAGCACTGCGGAGTCTTCAAGACGCGCGGGGCCTTCAACCGTCAGCTCGCGGCGTCGGAGACCGGCGAGCTCAGCGCGGCCGGGATCGTCGTTGCCTCGGGCGGCAACGCCGGTCTCGCGCAGGCGTACGCAGCCAGTCAGCTGGGCATCAAGGCCACGGTCTTCGTTCCCGAGGCGGCACCGCAGGTCAAGGTGGATCGGATCGAGCGCTACGGAGCCGAGGTCGTCCGGATCGGTGTGGAGTACGCCGAGGCTTTCGAGGCGGCTGCCGCGTTCGCCGACTCCACGGGGGCCACGTTCGCCCATGCCTACGACCAACCCGAGGTCGCCGCGGGTGCAGGCACGATCGCCGAGGAGATCCTCGAGGACGAGCCCTCCATCGACACCATCGTCGTCGCCGTCGGAGGTGGCGGCCTGTATGCCGGGGTGGCAGCGTCGGCGTCGGGGCGGGCTCGTGTGGTCGCCGTCGAGCCCGAGACCATCCCCACCTTGCGTCAGGCCATGGCCGCCGACAGGCCCGTCGACGTCAGCGTGTCCGGGGTCGCGGCCGATGCCCTCGGAGCTCGACGGATCGGCTCACTGGCGTTCGCTGCCCAGAAGGCCGAGAGGCCGGTGTCGGTGCTGGTCACCGACGAGCAGATCGTCGTGGCTCGTCAGAGGTTGTGGCACGACTACCGCATCGCGTCCGAGTTCGGCGCTGCTACGGCGTACGCCGCAATGCTGTCCGGTCGGTACGTCCCGAGCGACGGCGAACGCGTCGCAGTGATCGTGTGTGGCGCCAACACCGACCCGACGACGCTGTAGGAGAGCCCCGATCCCGAGACGAGCGGCTGCCGAGGTCGGCGCAGACCACTGGTCCAGACCAGTACTAAGGTGCTGCTCATGGCTGACACCACCACAGGCTCGACCGAGCAGTCCACCGCCCCTCGATGGAAGATCGTCGGCCCCGGCCTGGTGGTCGCCGCCACGGGCGTCGGCGCCGCCGACCTGGTGGCGACCCTCATCGCGGGGCAGAAGTTCGGCTACACCCTGCTGTGGTGCGTGGTCGTCGGCTGCGTCATGAAGATCGTGCTCGTGGAGGGTGCCGGGCGATACTCGCTCGCCACCGGCCGGACGATCTTCGAGGGCTGGCGCACGCTGGGCGCCTGGACCACCTGGTACTTCGCGCCCTACATCGTCGTCTGGGGCTTCGTCTACGGCGCCGCCGCCATGGCCGGCACGGGCCTCGCGCTGCAAGGTCTGGTGGGCGGGCTCTCCACCACGTGGTGGGGCATCCTGTCCGGCGTCCTCGGCCTGGTGCTGGTGTGGAGCGGTCGCTACGGCGTCTTCGAGAAGGTCCTCGCCGCACTCGTCGGCATCATGTTCGTGACGATGGTCGGCGCTGCCCTGCTGACGCTGCCGAACCTCGGCGAGCTGATGACCGGTCTGGCCCCGCGCATCCCCGACGGCGGCCTGGTCAACACCCTCGCGCTCGCCGGCGGCGTGGGCGGCACGATCACCCTCGCGGCGTACGGCTACTGGCTGCGCGAGAAGGGCTGGGACACCCCGCGCTACATGCGCGTCATGCGCATCGACAACACCGTCGCCTACGTCGTCACCGGCCTCTTCGTGCTGGCCACCCTCGTCGTGGGCGCCGAGCTGCTCTACTCCACCAGCGTCGCGATCGAGAGCGGCGACCAGGGCCTGCTCGACCTCGGCGTCGTGCTGCAGGACCGCTACGGCGCGTGGGCCGGGAAGCTCTTCCTGCTGGGCTTCTGGGCCGCGGCCATGTCGTCGTTGGTCGGGGTCTGGAACGGCGTCAGCCTGATGTTCGCCGACTTCATGACCCACGTGACCAACGGCGAGGCGGCCGATGCCCGCGCCGGCGGCAAGTGGTACCGCGTCTACATCCTGTGGCTCACCTTCCCGCCGATGGTGATGCTGTTCCTCGGCAAGCCGGTGTGGCTGATCCTCGCGTACGGCGTGCTCGGCGCGTTCTTCATGCCGTTCCTCGCGGTCACGCTGCTGTGGCTGCTCAACACCGACCGCACGCCGGCGGAGTGGCGCAACAAGCTCCACTCCAACGTGCTGATGGTCATCATCGCGCTGGCCTTCGTCGCACTGTGCGTCAACGAGGTCCGCAAGGCGATCGACGGAGCCTGACCCTCACACGCCGGTGGGGTGCCTGACCCAGACGTTGGGCTCGACGTAGGTCGCCGTGCCGTGCTCGGCGTCGCACATCACCGGCGCCAGGGCACCGGGCACGACGACGGGACCGGTCGTGTCGAACGGCAGCCCGGTCCACTCCCGCCACTCCTCGACGGTGCCGGGGATGACCATCGAGCGCGGCGCCACCCGGTCGATCCGGCCGCCGGCCCGGACGTGGACGCGCAGCCACGGGTCGACGGGCAGCCCGTCGTCGCGGGTGCGGGCGGCGTAGTCCGCCATCGGCTCGTGCACGTCGGTCTTGCCGTTGGGCCGCACCGGCGCCAGGAGCTCGGAGAAGCCGAGCCGACCGGCGTTGTCGCGCAGCGCGGCGACGATCCGCCCCGACAGGCCGGATCCCTGCAGGCCCGGCTCGATCGCGATCTCGACCGCGGTGACGGCGTCGGGCTCCTCGCCCCACAGCTCGGTCAGCAGGCCGCTGCGGATGGCGAAGTCCCAGCCGGCGTCGGGCAGCTCGCCCTCGGGGAGCTGGAACGGCACCGAGTGCGCCTTGGCGACCATCCGGCCCGACTCGTCGAGGCAGACCAGCACGAACTCGCGGAAGTGGTCGAGCGAGGCGTAGTAGCCGTTGCCGATGGGGTCGTGCTTCATGAACTCCGGCCACGACGTCTCCATGTCCCAGAAGGTGTCCATGAGGTCGGGACGCTCGGCGAGGGTGAACAGCTCGAGGTGCATGACCTCATCCTGACCGAGCCGGACCGCGGGCGCCCTCCGTTTTCAAGGGCGGTGTTGCGACGTGACGCAGCACCGCCCCCGGCGGGCGGGCCGGGGGCGGTGCGTCCTGCGAACGGTGGTGCGGCCGGGTTGACTAGCTGCCCGAGATGATGCCCGGGAGGGCGGCGTCGAACATCTCGATCACGGTCGCTGCCGGGAGCACGGCGCTGCGCGGCCGGGCGGCGGCGGCCAGGTCGGCGCCCCAGTCCGCCGCACGCTCGCGCTGCAGCGGGGTCCCGTGGTGGCCGGGGCTGGCGAACGAGCAGTCGCCGACCGTGTAGAAGCTCAGCAGGGCGTCGGCCACCCGCTTGCGGTTGAGCGCGAGCCCCTTCTTGTGGGTGGCGAAGTACGACGCCATGGCGTCGGCCATCAGCTCGGTGCGGCGCGTCGCCGCGGCCGGGTCGGACGGGCCCCCGTCGAACGTGCCGAGCTCGTACTGGACGTGGTGGGCGAACTCGTGCGCCATGATCACCCGCGGACCGACGTCGCCGAGGCCGATGGCGTCGTACGCCGCCAGGATGCCGTCACCCATGATGAGCTTGTCGGGCAGTCCGGCGATGAACGGGTCCGTCTCGTCCTCGCCGGAGAAGGCGAAGGCGTTGAACGTCCAGAGCGGGTTGTCCCGGAACGCCGCGTCCTGCGCCTGCAAGTACGTGGCCACCGTCTGCGCCTCGGCCGCGATCGCTGCGTCGGTCATGGGAGGCAGCTCACCGGTGTCGACCATCGCTTCGAGGGTCCGCGCGATCCGAGTGGCGTCGAGGAGCGAGTCGCTGTGCATCGCCATCAGCTGGATGTCGTCGGACTCGATGTCCCAGAACCGCTGCAGGTCGCGGTAGGTGTGGCTCAGCTGGGCGGCGTGGGAGTCGAGGGCGTAGTCGGGGTCTCCCGCCGTGCCGAAGAACAGGGCGTCGTAGGTCGGCACGTTCAGCAGGACGTCCTGGTGCTGGACGAGGAAGGCAAACTGCGCGTCGGTCATGTCGTCGAACAGGCCGTCGACGTAGTCATCGAGCAGGGTGGTGCTGCACTCGCTGGGGGTGACGGCGTCGCGCAGCGCAGCCTGGGCGGGGATCTCGACCAGGGTCTGCCGGGACTGGGTCGGCGCTGCGGAGGGCGCGGTGGCCGCGGTCGCTGTGGCGACCGGAGCCAGGGCTCCGAGCGGGAGGAGGACCGCGGCGCCCAGCGCCACGGACCAGCTGATTCGTCTGCTCACAAGGTTCTCCTCGGTGCGGTGGGGGGATGTCTCCGTCCGGTGGGGCGGCGCTCCAACGTAAGCCGGGACCGCCCGCCCGACACCACCCCTGGGAGGCGCTCGTCAGAGCCGCTCGGCCACCCGTCGCGCCGCGATCTGCAGCACCTCCCAGGTGGTCGCGAACGGCGGGGCGTAGGACAGGTCCATCCAGGCGAGGTCGTCGACCGAGCCGCCCGCCCACAGCACGGCGGCCGCGGTGTCGATCCGCTTGCCGGCGCCGTGCCCGCCGACGACCTGCACGCCGAGGAGCCGTCGCGTCCCGCGGTCGGCCATCACCCAGATGGCGATCGGCTCGGCCTCGGGCATGTAGCCGGCGGCGGTCGTGCCGTCGGTGACCAGGGCCACCGGGTCGAGCCCGGCGGCCTCCGCGTCGGCGCGGGACAGGCCCGTGCGCGCGATCTCGAGGTGGACCCCACCCGAGGCGAAGCGGGTGATCGACGTGTCGACCATCCCGTCGAACGACAGGTCGCCGCCGGCCAGGCTGTCGCCGAGCGCCCGGCCGTGCTTGGCGGCGTGGGTGCCGAGGGGGCGGAACACCCACTGGTCGTCGATCCGGCGGCGCACCTCGCAGCAGTCCCCCGCGGCCCACACGTGGTCGGCCACCCGTCCGTGCGGGTCGGGCCGCAGTGCGCCGTCGTCGGTCATCTCCAGGCCGCTGCCCACGAGGAAGTCGGTGGCCGGCCGCACGCCGATCGCCACCACGACCAGGTCGGCCTCCCGCGAGCCGCCCTCCCAGTGCACGCCGGTCACCCGGTCGCCGTCGAGCTCGAGCCCCGTGACCTCGGCCCCGAGCACCAGCTCGACACCGGCATCGACGAGGCCGGCGTTGACCCGCTCGGACATCTCGTCCTCGAGCATCCCCATGCCGCGCGTGCGGGTCAGGACGGTGACACCGAAGCCCTGGTCGAGCGCCGCCTCGGCGACCTCGACACCGACGTAGCCGGCGCCCACGACCACCACGTGCGCGCCCGGTCCGACGCGGGCGAAGCTGCGCACCCACGCGGCCCCGTCGTCGAGCGTCTTGACCACGCCCACCCCGTCGTACGACGTCCCGTCGGGGCGAAGCGCCCAGTCGGGCACCACTGCGGGGGCGCCGGTCGCGACCACCAGGTCGTCGTACTCCAGCACGTCGCCCGCAGCCGTCGTCACCGTGCGGGCCACGAGGTCCGCCGCGACGACCTCGGTGTGGAGCCGCAGGTCGATCCCGGCCTTCCGGTGCTCCTCGGCCGTGCGGGCCACGAGGTCGTCGCCGCTGCCCACGTCGCCGGCCATCCAGTACGGGATCCCGCAGGCACTGTAGGACGTGTGGCCGCTCGCCTCGAGGGCCGTGACGGACAGCGCCTCGCCCCTGCGCGCGGCCGTGCGGAGCGCCTGGTGGGCCGCCCCCATGCCGGCGGCGTCCGCGCCGACGACGACGACGCGGCGCCCGGGACTCATGTGCGCGCTCGCTCCGCTGCGTGCGTCCACGAGCGCACTCGTTCGCTCCGCGTGCTCACGCCTCGGTCTGCTTCGCCCAGAGGTTCACGCCCGAGTCCACGGCGAAGCGGTCGATCTCGGCGAGCTCGGCCTCGGTCAGCGCCGGCGCCTCGAGCGCGTCGAGGTTGGTGTCGAGCTGCTCGACGCTGGAGGCACCGATCACCGCACTCGTCACCCGGTCGTCGCGGAGCACCCACTGCAGCGCCAGCTGGGCGAGCTTCTGGCCGCGCCCCTCGGCGATGGCGTTGAGGGACCGGACGCGCTCGATCGTCTCGTCGTCGAACCCCGCGATCGTCGAGTCGTCGCGGGCCGCGCGCGAGTCGGCCGGGACGCCGTCGAGGTAGCGGTCGGTGAGGAGTCCCTGGGCCAGCGCGGTGAACACGATGCAGCCCATCCCCTGCTCCTCGAGCTCGTCGAGCAGCCCGCCCTCGATCCAGCGGTTGAGCATCGAGTAGGACGGCTGGTGGATCAGCAGCGGCGTGCCGAGCTCGCGCGCGATCGTGGCCGCCTCGTGCGTCCGCTCCGGGGAGTAGGAGGAGATGCCGGCGTAGAGCGCGCGCCCCGAGCGCACCGCCGTGTCGAGCGCCGTCATCGTCTCCTCGACGGGCGTCTCGGGGTCGAAGCGGTGGCTGTAGAAGATGTCGACGTAGTCGAGCCCCATCCGCGCGAGCGACTGGTCGAGAGAGGCCAGCACGTACTTCCGGGAGCCGCCGCCCTGCCCGTAGGGACCCGGCCACATGTCGTAGCCCGCCTTGGTGGAGATCACCAGCTCGTCGCGGTAGGGAGCGAAGTCGTCGGCGAGGTACCGGCCGATGTTCTCCTCCGCGCGACCGTAGGGCGGGCCGTAGTTGTTGGCGAGGTCGAAGTGGGTGACCCCGCGGTCGAAGGCCCGACGCAGGATCGCGCGCTGGGTCTCCTCGGGCCGGTCGGTGCCGAAGTTCTGCCACAGTCCGAGGGAGAGCGCCGGCAGCCTCAGGCCGCTGCGGCCGGTCCTCCGGTAGTGCATCCCGGTGGTGTCGTCGTACCTGTCGGGGGCTGCGTCGTAGGCCATGCCGCACATCCTGCCCGACGGGTTTCAGGGACTCCCCCGGGCTGGACCGGGGTGATACCCCATGGCCGGAAGGCGCGAGCCCGGGTGTACTGGTCACATGGCATCCGCTCGCACGTCGTGGGACTCCCGGGTACGCGGCACCGCTTTCAAGCTCGCGCTGTCGACCGCGCGACGGGTGCCGTACGTGCGTCGGGTGCCCGCGAGCATCCGTTTCCCGCTCCAGCGCGACGGGGTCGACCCGGTCGCCAGGCTGGCGACGACGCGCGAACGGGGCGAGGTGGTGCGCTTCGCGAGCCTCTTGGGCACCCGCGTCTGGCTGGTCACGGGGTACGACGCCGCGCGGGCCGTGCTGGCCGACTCCGCGTCGTACGCCAACGACGTGCGCGACATCATCGGCCGCCAGGACCGGGCCCCCGCCGAGCGGATCGGCGGGCTCGGCATGACCGACCAGCCCGACCACGGGCGCCTGCGCGGTGTGCTCACGCCCTGGTTCACCCGCCGTCGGTTGGCCGACCTCCAGGACGACATCGACCGCGTCGTCGACGCCGCGCTCGACGACATGGCCGCCCACGGGCCGGTGGTCGACCTCGTCGAGCGGTTCGGCTTCCAGGTCCCCTTCGGGGTGATCTGCGACCTGCTCGGCATGCCCGAGGTCGACCGCGCGGAGTTCCGGCAGCACGGCGCCGCCCGCTTCGACCTGCGCGACGCGGGCGTCGGAATCTTCGACACCGCTGCCGGCACGCGGCAGTTCCTCATCGACCTGGTCGCGTCCGAGCGCCGCTCCCCGCACCTGCCCGACGGGCTGATCGCCCGGATGGTCGCCGACCACGGCGCCGACTTCGACGACGTCGAACTGGGCGGCCTGGCCGACGGGGTCTTCCTCGGCGGCTACGAGACCAGCGCCAGCATGCTCTCGCTCGGCACCTGGGTCCTGCTCCAGCACCCCGAGTCGTGGGACGCGCTGCGTCGCGGCGAGCCCGCAGACGTCGACCGGGTGGTCGAGGAGCTGCTGCGCTTCGTGTGCCCCGTGCAGATGGCGTTCCCCCGGATCGCGCGCCACCAGGTCACGGTCGGCGCCCAGGTCGTCCAGCAGGGCGACATCGTCCTCGTCTCGCTGACCGGGGCCGAGCGCGACCCTGCCCACCGCATCGACCCCGAGCAGTTCGACCCGACCTCCGCCGTCGCGGGCACCCTCGCCTTCGGCCACGGGCTGCACCGCTGCGTCGGTGCGGAGCTGGCCCGCATGGAGCTGCGCACCGCGCTCGTCACGCTCGCCCGCCGCTTCCCGGACCTGGCGCTCGCCTGCGACCCCGCCGACCTTCGGTTCACCGAGCTCGCCGTCGTCCACGGCGTGGAGGCGCTGCCGGTCCGGCTCGGCTGACACCCACCCTGAGACCCACCACGCGCTGCGTACGGTGGAACGGTGTCAGGACGAGCGGTCGCCCTCCTCGCCGCGGCCGTGGTCGCGGTGGTCTCCGGCTGCTCGGGCGAGGGCACCCAGCGATCCGGCGAGGGCACCCAGCGATCCGGCGAGGGCTCGACCGAGGCACCGCGCGAGCGTCGTACGACGAGCGTGCCCGCCGAGGGCACCAGTCCGCCCAGCCCGACTCCGTCCGACTCGCCCACCGAGACCCCCACCGAGGAGCCGTCCGAGGAGCCGGCTGAGGAGCCGGAGGCGGTCCCCGAGCCGCGTCGCTCGTTCGTCACCATCCCGGCGATCGGCCTGCGGGACTTCCCGGTCGTGCGCTACCGCGGGACACCTGACGACGCACCCGGGACCGTGCTGCAGAACGCCGGCGAGATGGCCTCGCCGCGCGGACCGCGGGGCGGCACCCGGCCCGGCGAGGTCGGCAACTACATCGTGACCGGGCACCGGCTGACCGGGACCGCTCCCCTGCGCTACTCGCCGTCGCTGTCGAAGGGCGACCGGATCCAGGTGCGCACGGGCGACACCGTTTTCGTCTACGAGGTGCGCCGCACCCGCTGGACGTCGTTCCGGCAGCCGGCCTCGCTCCGCGCGCAGCGGGCCGAGGTTCCTGGGCGACCGGGCGAACCAGCTGTGCAGCCGATGATCACCCTCTCCACCTGCGCGACGCTCGAGGACCACGCCAACGGCAACTACTGGTCCGACGAGTTCGACAACCCCGAGCACCGCATCGACAAGATCGGCGTCCTGGTCGCGACCCGCCCCGCCTGACGAAACCCCGTTGCCCGCAGCGACCGGCCCGGGGTTGGATGCGCGTCATGACCGACCCGTCCGAGCTCACCGCCAGGTGGCGCGACCCCGCCTTCCTCGAGGCCGCCGGGGCATGGATCGCAGACCGGCTCGCCGAGCAGGGCCGCTCCGTGGCCGGCCCGGTCGAGCAGCCGCACGTGACCGACTGGTCGACCGTCCTGCGGGTGCCGACGGACGGCGGACCGGTCTGGTTCAAGGCCAACGACGAGGCGATGCGTCACGAGGCGGCCGTCACCGCACTGGTCGCGCCGCGCTCCGACGGACGAGTGCCCATGCCGCTCGCCAGCGACCCGGACACCGGATGGCTCTTGCTGGCGGACGCCGGGCCGCGCCTGCGCGACGTGATCGTCGAGGAGCGCAGCCTGGAGCGCTGGCTCGACGTGCTGGAGGCGTACGCCCGGGTCCAGCTCGCGTGCGAGGACGAGGTCGACGCGTTGCTCGCCGCCGGGCTGCCCGACCGTCGGCTGCCGACGCTGCCCGGGGCGTACGACGCCCTCCTCGCGCAGCTCGACGACGTCGACCCGCGGCTGCCGGGTGCTGACGCGATCGCCGACCTGTGTGACCGGCTGGGCGCCTTCGGCATCCGCGAGACCGTCCAGCACGACGACCTCCACGACGGGCAGGTCTTCCTCGGCGCGGGCGTGCACCAGGTGCTCGACTGGGGCGACGCCTGCGTCTCCCACCCCTTCTTCACCCTCGCGGTGACGCTGGAGGGCGTCATCGCGTGGGGTGTCGACGACGTGGAGGACTCCGAGGACCTCCGCCCGCACCTCGCGGCCTACCTCGGGCCGTACGCCGCCCACTACGGCACCACCGTCGCCCACCTGCGCGAGGCGGCCGCGATCGCGATGCGCCTCGGCTGGGTGTGCCGCGCGATCAACGGCGCCCTCCCCCAGGACCCGGGCCAGACGCAGACCCGACTGAAGATGTTCCTCGACGGGAAGCCCTAGCGGACGCAGCGTCACATCTGGAGCCGCGGGTCGTCGCTCGGGTCGTCGTACGGTGGCGGACAGCCCTGCTCGACGGCGTCGGGGTCCAGCTCGAAGTGCCACGGCTCGTTGTCGTACACCTGGCACAGGCCGTAGCCGACGCCGTGCTGCGCCAGCCAGTCGACGGCACTGCTCGGCCCCAGGTCGACCGCCGCGCCCGACTCGTGCACGGACGTGCCGGGTCGGGCGACCCACGCCGCGGCCTCCGAGCCGTGCTCGGCGACTGCCTCCTCGTACAGCAGCGACTGGTACGCCTTCGACCGCCACCCGCTGTTGACGACGATCCCGATGCCCTGGGCGGACGCGTCCGCCGTGGCGGCGCGGAGCTCCTCGAGGAGCCGACTGTCCAGACCGACCACCCCGGGGTGGTCGTCGTACACCGTCGCGCCGGCCGGCAGCATGCCGTCCGCGAAGCCGCGCGACGCACCGGACGGCGTCCGGGGCGGACCTTCGGGGACCGGGGCCGGCAGCGCGACGGACGACGACGGGTCCTGGGTCGCGGCGCAACCGAGGGCGAGCATCGCGACGAGGGCAAGGGCGAGCGCGGAAGGAAGACGTCGTGGCATGCGACCAGTGAAGGGAGCGCGACGTTGCCGGAGCGTATGCCGATTTCGATACGCCGACGAAACACGGCGCTCTCTACCATCGGGGCATGCGCGTGCTGATCGTCGAGGACGAGCCCCTGATGGCGGGCGCCATCCGCGACGGCCTGCGGCTCGAGGCGATCGCGGCCGACGTCGCCGGTGACGGCGACGCCGCACTCGAGCTGCTCGGGGTGAACTCCTACGACATCGCCGTCCTTGATCGCGACATCCCGGGGCCATCCGGCGACGAGGTCGCCGCGCAGATCGTCGCGTCCGGCTCGGGCCTGCCGATTCTCATGCTGACTGCCGCCGACCGGCTCGACGACAAGGCGTCCGGCTTCGAGCTCGGCGCCGACGACTACCTCACCAAGCCGTTCGAGCTGCAGGAGCTGGTCCTCCGACTGCGCGCCCTGGACCGCAGGCGCGGTCACCACCGGCCACCGGTGCGTGAGCTCGCCGGGCTGCGCGTCGATCCGTTCCGGCGCGAGGTGCACCGCAACGGGCGCTACGTCGCCCTCACCCGCAAGCAGTTCGCCGTCCTCGAGGTCCTCGTCGCAGCGGAGGGCGGGGTGGTGAGCGCCGAGGAGCTGCTGGAGCGGGCCTGGGACGAGCACGCCGACCCGTTCACCAACGCCGTACGCATCACGGTGTCCGCGCTGCGCAAGCGCCTCGGCGAGCCCTGGGTGATCGCCACCGTGCCCGGGGTGGGCTACCGCATCGACGTGTCGGACGCCGACCGTCGTGGCTAGGCCGCGCGGCCCCAGCGTCCGGCTGCGGCTGACCCTCAGCTATGCGGGCTTCGTGCTGGTCGCGGGCACTGGGCTGCTGGCCGTGGTGTGGGTCTTCCTGCTGCGCTACGTGCCCGACGAGGCCGGGTCGACCAGTGGACTCGGCGCGCCGGACGGCGCCTTCGGCAGCACGTTCATGCCGGGCCGCTCCGACCTCTGGAACGCCTTCGCACCCAAGGCCGCGCTGATGATGGGCCTGCTCCTGGTCGTCGGGCTGGCCGGCGGCTGGGTCCTCGCGGGCAGGATGCTCGCGCCGCTCGACCGCATCACCGCGGCCACCCGCGCCGCAGGCAGCGGCGCGCTCGACCACCGCATCCGGCTGCCCGGCCGCGACGACGAGTTCCGCGAGCTGGCCGACGCCTTCGACGCCATGCTCGAGCGCCTCGAGCGCCATGTCGCCGAGCAGCAGCGATTCGCGGCCAACGCCTCGCACGAGCTGCGTACGCCGCTCGCGATCACCCAGACGTTGCTCGACGTGGCCGCGAAGGACCCCGACCCGGACGTCGACCTGCTCGTCGAGCGGCTGCGCACGGTCAACACCCGGGCCATCGACCTCACCGAAGCGCTGCTGGTGTTGAGCCGGGCCGACCAGCGCAGCTTCGAGCGAGAGCCCGTCGACCTGTCGCTCCTCGCGGAGGAGGCGGCCGAGGTGCTGCTCCCGCTCGCCGAGGAGCGCGGCGTCACGATCACGACTGCGGGCGAGGCGGCCGCGACGTCGGCCTCCCGCGCGCTCCTGCTCCAGCTGACCACGAACCTGCTGCACAACGCGATCGTGCACAACGTGCCGTCCGGCGGCGGCGCGTGGGTCACCACCCTGACCACCTCGTCGGGGGTCGCCCTCGTCGTCGAGAACACCGGCGACCGCCTCGATCGGCTCCTCGTCGCGACGCTGGCCGAGCCGTTCCGACGCGGCTCCGGACGGCTGCACGACGACCACGGGGGCGTCGGCCTCGGCCTGGCGATCGTCCAGCGGATCGCCGCGGCGCACGACGGGACGCTCGCGCTCGACCCGCGCCCGGGCGGGGGGTTGGTCGCGACCTTGAACCTGCCGCGACACTGACCGTCTCGCGCAACGGGGCACCGTGGCGACGCAACATCGCGGAAGACCCGGACGTTGAGCACGTGGCGTGTCCTCCGCCCGAGGACGGGTCGTATCGGCGGCTGCCGCGATCGGTCGGCCCGCGAGCTACCTGCGTCCCGCGTGCTTGTCGTAGATCGCAACAGCCTTGCGGACGACCGCTTCCGGGTCGTCGCGCAGCTTGGCCGCGACACCGTACCCGGCGGCCACGTCGCGTGCGTCGCCGTACTTCGCAAACCACAGGGGTGCCGTGATCGCCGAGCGCCGGCGGAGCCAGTCATCGCTCGCCGCCAGGTCGTGCAGCACGTCGTAGGGTCCTCCCGCAGTGACGCTGCCGACCACCCAGGGAGCGGCACGGTCGACCATGTCCCATGTGGTGATGGCGTCATGGTGATCGAGGTAGGTCCGTCGAAGGGCGACGTCCGGCTTCCGTCGGGCGCGAAAGTCGAGGACGCAGAAGGCGGCCATCCGCGGCTCGAACGCATCCTCCGCGAAGAGCTCGCCTAGCTCACCCTCCGGCAGTCCGACAGCAGCCTTGGCGGTCTCGAACAGGTCGCGCATCCTGACACCGAAGGCCTGCTCACCGGTGGGCAGCCTCTTCGAGAGCTTGGCGAGCTCAGGGCCGGAGGCGAGGTTGCGCAGCCGGTCCACGACCCCGGCGGCGGTGCGGAGTTCCTCTGCCACGTGTTCAGCCTAGGCATTTGCTCGCGTCTCCAGCACGCGGAAGCCCTTGTGGCTGGCCAGGCGCGCCGTGGGCCAGCCCTGCTCGGTCAGCCACCGCTGCAGCGAGTCGCCACCGAGGTTCTTGCCGACGACCATGACCATCCGCCCGCCCGGCGCGAGGCGCGGCAGCCACGTCAGCAGCAGCTCGTGCAGCGCCTCCTTGCCGATGCGGATGGGCGGGTTGGACCAGATCTCGTCGAAGACCTGGTTGCCCGGCACCTGCTCGGGCAGGCAGGCGACGAAGCGCGAGTCGAGGCCGGCGGCGCGGGCGTTGTCGTTGGCCAGCAGCAGCGCGCGCTCGTTGACGTCGACGCCGGTGACGTTGGCCAGCGGCACGGCCTTGGCGATCGCCAACCCGATGACCCCGTAGCCGCAGCCGAGGTCGAGGAACTGGCCCTGCACGGGCGGCTCGAGCTCCTTGAACAGCACCGCCGTCGCGTGGTCGAGGTGTCCGCGGCTGAACACCCCCGAGCCGGTGTCGATGGTCAGCGTGCTGCCCCACAGCTCGGCGGTGAAGCTCTCCCGCTCGAAGGGCACGCCGGGGTCGGCGGAGAAGTAGTGCTCAGTCATGGATCGCCTCTCGTCTGGCTCGGGCGCGCTCGGCCTGGGCGGCGAGCTCGTCGTCGTCGGGGTAGCCGACCTCCTCCAGCGTGAGGCCGTGGGCGTGCACCACGCGCACGCCCTGGTCGCGCCGGCGGCCGGCCATCACCTCTGCCGGCCACCCGGCGGACTGCCGGCCCTCGCCGACCGCGAGGAGGCAGCCGACCAGGGCGCGCACCATGTTGTGGCAGAAGGCGTCGGCACGCACCGAGCCGACGACGAGTCCGGCGTCGTCACGCCGCCAGTCGAGGTCGAGCAGCGTGCGGACGGTGGTCGCCCCCTCCCGCTGCTTGCAGAAGGAGGCGAAGTCGCGCAGGCCGACCAGCGGCGCGGACGCCTCGTTCATCGCGTCGAGGTCGAGCGGGCGCCCCCAGGTCAGCACGTGGCCCCGCACGAGCGGGTCGGCGAGCTCCTGGGCGTCGGCGACGCGGTAGGCGTAGCGCCGCCAGACCGCGGAGAAGCGGGCGTCGAACCCCTCGGGCGCCTCGACCACGCGTCGTACGCGCAGGTCGGGCGGCAGGATCCCGTCCACGCGCCGGGCGAGGGCCTGCAGCGGCGGCTCGGTCGATCGGCCCGCGGAGGCGGCGACCACCCCGGGATCGACGTCGACGTGCGCCACCTGGCCGCGCGCGTGCACGCCGGCGTCGGTGCGGCCGGCCACGGTCACCCTCACCTCGGGCATCCGCAGCGCGGTGGCCAGCGCCGCCTCGAGCGTCCCCTGGACCGTACGACGCCCGGGCTGGGTGGCCCAGCCGGAGAACTCGGCGCCGTCGTAGGCACAGTCGATCCGCAGGCGCACGCAGCGATCCTAGGACGCAGCCGCCCGGGCCACGCCGCCGCCCGACTTTGTTCAACCAGATGGTTGACAAGTCTCGCCTCGTCGGCCTACCGTCTATTCAACCATTCAGTTGAAGAAGGTGCTCCGTGACCGACCAGCTCTCCCGAGTCTTCGCCGCACTGGCCGACCCGACCCGTCGGGACATGGTGGCCCGCCTCACCGAGGGCGACCACACGGTCAACGACCTGGCCGCGCCCTACGACGTGAGCCTGCAGGCCGTCTCCAAGCACCTCAAGGTGCTCGAGGACGCGGGCCTGGTGACGCGGACCCGGGAGGCGCAGCGACGCCCCGTGCACCTGGAAGCCGAGGTGTTCGACCTCATGACGAAGTGGATCGAGCGCTACCGCCGGCAGGCCGAGGAGCGCTTCTCGCGCCTCGACGCCGTGCTCGCGCGACTGCAGGACGACGACAACCCGAGCTCCACCCAACCGCAGGAAGGAACGGCATCATGACCACCGTGCAGACCAACGACGCCGCCACGCGCTACCCCGAGGCCGCCATCGAGGCCGACAGCGACGTGCCCGCCATCCACATCTGGCGCGACTTCGCGGCCACCCCGGCGCAGCTGTTCCGGGCGCACACCGACCCGGAGCTCTACGCGCAGTGGATCGGCCCCGACGGCGTCGGCGCCGACATCACCCACTGGGAGGCCCGCGACGGCGGCAGCTGGAGCTACACCGCGCGCGGCAGCGACGGACGCGAGGACTTCGAGACCTCCTTCCGCGGGTGCTTCCACACGGTGCGCGAGGACCGCATCGTTCAGACGTTCACCTGGGAGGGCATGCCCGACGGCGTCTCGCTGGAGACCCTGACCTTCGAGGACCTCGGCGACGGCCGCACCCGGCTCCACGCGGTGAGCCTCTGCGACTCCTTCGAGGGCCGCGACGCCTGGTTGCGCAGCGGGATGGAGGTCGGCGTCAACGACGGCTACGCCTCCATCGACCGCCTCCTCGCCGAGGGCGCGCTCTGATGGCACTCCCCGACGCCCCGGCCGGCCGCCACGCGGCGGTCGCCGGGGGCTTCGGCCGCCTGGTGGCGCAGACCCCCGACTGGTCGGCCCCGGCCCCCGTCGACGGGTGGACCGCGCGCGACGTGGTGGGCCACCTCGTCGGCTGGTTCCCCCCCTTCCTCGCCAGCGGCGGGGTCGACCTGCCCGCCGGCCCCTCGGTGGACGACGACCCGCTCGCGGCGTGGCAGCACCACTCCGACTCCGTCCAGGGGCTGCTCGAGCAGCGCGGCGACGAGAGCTTCACCCACCCCCGCGCCGGCACCCACCGGCTCGCCGACGCGGTCGACCAGTTCTACACCGCCGACGTCTTCATGCACTCGTGGGACCTCGCCCGCGCCGGCGGCCAGGACGCCGGGCTCGACGAGGACTTCGCCACCCAGCTCCTGGAGGGGATGCGCCCGATCGAGCAGATGCTGCGCGACTCCGGGCAGTACGGCCCGGCGGTCCCCGTTCCGGACGACGCGCCCGTCGTCGACCGGCTGATGGGCTTCGTCGGTCGCGATCCCGCGTGGAGCGCCCGCGACGGAGGCACGCCGTGAGCACCGTGGTGATGAACAACGTCGTCTCGCTCGACGGGTTCATCGCCGACCTGCACGACGATCCGGGCCCCCTGTTCGAGTGGTACTTCAACGGGGACCGCACCCTGGCCGCACAGGACATGGACGACCCGTCGCCCGGAGGGCTCCGGGTGTCGCAGACGTCGTACGACTACGTCCGACCCGTGTGGGACTCCATCGGCTGCATGGTGATCGGCCGTCACCTGTTCGACATCACCAACGGGTGGGAGGGGCGTCCCCCGACGGGCGACCACGTGGTCGTGGTGTCGCACCGACCCAGGCCGGAGGGCTGGCACCCGGAGGCGTCGTACCACTTCGTCGACGACGTGACCGCAGCGATCGCCACCGCACGGGAGCTGGCCGGCGACCGGACGGTGTCCGTCGCGGCGGGCGACGTGGGCGGACAGGCCCTCGCCCTCGGTCTCGTCGACGAGGTGGCCATGGACGTCGTGCCGGTGGTCTTCGGCACCGGCAAGCGCTACTTCGGCTCCGTCGAGACCCAGCACCTGCTCGACGACCCGGACGTCGTCGTCCAGGGCGACCGCGTGCTGCACCTGCGCTTCACGGTGCGCGGCCCTCGCGCCTGACAGGGACCGCCTTCCTCGTAGGGTCGACGACATGAAGTACGTCGTGTACGGCGCCGGGGCCGTCGGTGGAGTCATCGGCGGCCACCTCCACCTCGCCGGGCTGCCGGTCACCCTCGTCGCGCGCGGTGCCCACCTCGAGGCGATCCGGTCCGGAGGGCTGGTGCTCGACGCCGGTGACGGCCGGCACCGCATCGAGGCCCCCGCCACCGACACGGCAGCGGAGGTCGACTGGACCGACGACACCGTCGTGCTGCTGGCGGTGAAGTCGCACCAGGCAGCCGTCGCGCTCGCCGACCTCCGCGCCCATGCCCCCGCCGACGTACGCGTCGTCTGCGCCACCAACGGGATCGCGACCGAGTCCGCCGCGCTGCGGCTGTTCGAGCGGACGTACGCCGTCTGCGTCATGCTCCCGGCGACCCACCTCGAGCCCGGCGTGGTGGTGGCGGGATGCCACCCGACGCCGGCCATCCTCGACATCGGCCGCTTCCCCGGCGGCACCGACGAGACCACCGCGGCCGTGGCCGCCGACCTCCGCGCCGCGGGGATCGAGTCGGAGGAGCGCGACGACGTCATGGCGATGAAGCGGCGCAAGCTCGTGATGAACCTCGGCAACGGCGTCGACGCGTCCTTCGCCCAGGGCGACGCGGCCGACGAGCTCGCCGAGCGGGCGCAGGCCGAGGGCGAACGGGTGCTGGCCGCGGCCGGCCTCACCGTCGTCCCCGCCGAGGAGGACCGCGAGCGGCGCGGCTCGATCCTGCAGCGCCGCCCCGACCTCGAGCGTCGCGGCGGCTCCACCTGGCAGAGCCTCACCCGCGGCACCGGCGACTCCGAGATCGACTACCTCGCCGGCGAGGTCGTGCTCCAGGGCCGCCTGCACGGCGTCCCCACGCCCGTCAACGACGCCGTGGTCGCCGCGACCCGCCACCTCGCCGCCACCGGCGGCGCTGCCCGCAGCCTCGACGCCACCGAGGTCCTCGCCCGGGTCTGAGCCTCGGGCGGCGAGTGAGACAGCTTCTCGGTCGGTGGAACCTGCACCACTCACCGTTCCCCGCCAGCGGTGCCCGGACGCACGAAGGCCCGCCACCCCAGGGGATGGCGGGCCTGCGTTGCGGACCTGGGATCAGGCCTTGGAGTCGTCCGACTCCTCGGCAGCCTCGGCGGCAGCCTGGTGCTCCTCGGCAGCAGCCTCGTGCGCCTCGGCGGCGGCCTCGTGCTCCTCGGCGGCAGCCTCGTGCTCGGCGGCAGCAGCCTCGTGCTCCTCGGCAGCGGTCTCGGCCGTGGTGTCCTCGACCGGCTCGTCGGACGCGGTCGCGGGCGCCGGAGCGGCAGCGGCCTGGGTCTTCTTGGTCGAGGGAGCCTTCGGGCTGTAGGCCTCGGTCACCAGCTCGATGACCGCCATGGGGGCGTTGTCGCCCTTGCGGGGGCCGATCTTGGTGATGCGGGTGTAGCCACCGGGACGCTCCGCGAAGGTCGGCGCGATCTCGGTGAACAGCGTGTGGACGACCGACTTGTCGCGGACGGTCTTGAGGACCTCACGACGGTTGTGCAGGTCGCCGCGCTTGGCCTTGGTGATCAGCTTCTCCGCGACCGGGCGCAGCAGGCGCGCACGGGTCTCGGTGGTGGTGATCCGGCCGTGCTCGAACAGGGCGGTGGCCAGGTTCGAGAGCATCAGGCGCTGGTGGGCGGGGCTACCGCCGAGGCGGGGACCCTTCTTGGGCTTGGGCATGTGGTGCCTTCCTTCTCTCGGGCCGTGTCAGGTACCCGGGTAGACGACCGGCTCAGACGTTCGACTGAGCCCGGTCGGTTTGGTGGTACGACCCTCGTGGCGAGGGTCGGGAGATCAGAGCTGCTCGTCCTCGATGAACGCGTCGTCGTCGTCGTCGCCGTAGGCGGCGAGGGCGGCGTGCGGGTCGAAGCCGGGCGCGCTGTCCTTGAGCGAGAGGCCCATCTCGACGAGCTTGGCCTTCACCTCGTCGATGGACTTGGCACCGAAGTTGCGGATGTCGAGCAGGTCCTGCTCCGAGCGTGAGATGAGCTCGCCCACGGTGTGGATGCCCTCGCGCTTGAGGCAGTTGTAGCTGCGGACCGTAAGCTGCAGGTCCTCGACCGGCAGGGCCAGGTCGGCGGCGAGCTGCTCGTCGACGGGCGACGGGCCGATGTCGATGCCCTCGGCCTCGACGTTGAGCTCACGGGCCAGGCCGAAGAGCTCGACGAGGGTCTTGCCGGCCGAGGCGATCGCGTCGCGGGGACGGATCGACTGCTTGGTCTCGACGTCGATGACGAGCTTGTCGAAGTCGGTGCGCTGCTCGACACGGGTGGCCTCGACCTTGTAGGTCACCTTCATGACCGGGCTGTAGATCGAGTCGACCGGCATGCGGCCGATCTCGTTGTCGGCGCCCTTGTTCTGCACGGACGAGACGTAGCCGCGGCCACGCTCGACGACGAGCTCCATCTCCAGCTTGCCCTTGTCGGACAGCGTGGCGATCTTGAGCTCGGGGTTGTGCACCTCGACGCCGGCGGGCGGGGTGATGTCGGCGGCGGTGACGTCACCGGCACCGGACTTCCGCAGGTACATCACGACGGGCTCGTCGTGCTCGGAGGAGACGACGATGCCCTTGAGGTTGAGGATGATCTCGGTCATGTCCTCGGTGACGCCCTCGATCGTCGAGAACTCGTGGAGGACGGAGTCGACCTTGATGCTGGTGACCGAGGCACCCGGGATGGAGCTGAGGAGCGTACGGCGCAGCGAGTTGCCGAGCGTGTAGCCGAAGCCGGGCTCGAGGGGCTCGATGACGAACCGCGAGCGGAACTCGTCGACGGTCTCTTCCGTGAGGGTGGGGCGCTGAGCGATGAGCACGGAGTTTTTCCTTTCCGGATCCACCCGCTATTTGACGGATCCGAACATGGTGAGGAGTGGCGTGGAAGAGGGGGATCGGTGGCCGCCCGCAGCACGGGCGACCACCGACTGGAGATCACTTCTTGGAGTAGTACTCCACGATGAGCTGCTCCTGGACCGGGACGTCGATCTGCGCCCGGACCGGGACCTGGTGGACGAGGACGCGCATCCGCGACGGGATGACCTCCATCCACGCGGGGGTGACGCGCTCGCCGTGGGTCTCGCGAGCCACGATCAGCGGGGTCAGCTCGAGCGACTTCTCGCGCACGTCGATGATGTCGTGGTCGGTGACCTGGAAGGACGGGATGTCGACCTTCTTGCCGTTGACCAGGAAGTGGCCGTGCGTGACGAGCTGGCGGGCCTGGCGGCGCGTCCGGGCGAAGCCGGCGCGGTAGACCACGTTGTCGAGGCGGCACTCGAGGAGCTGCAGGAGGTTGTCGCCGGTCTTGCCCTGGCGACGGCTGGCCTCCTTGTAGTAGCGGACGAACTGCTTCTCCATCACGCCGTAGGTGAAGCGAGCCTTCTGCTTCTCGCGGAGCTGCAGCAGGTACTCGGACTCCTTGATGCGACCGCGGCCGTGCTGGCCGGGGGCATAGGGACGCTTCTCGAAGGCAGCGTCGCCGCCGACGAGGTCGACACCGAGACGGCGCGACTTGCGGGTCATGGGACCGGTGTAGCGGGCCATGTCAGTCTCTCTTTCTCAGTCTCGGGTCAGACGCGGCGGCGCTTGGGAGGCCGGCATCCGTTGTGGGGGGTGGGCGTGACGTCCTGGATCTGGCCGACCTCGAGGCCGAGGGCCCCGAGCGAACGGATCGCGGTCTCGCGGCCCGAACCCGGACCCTTGACGAAGACGTCGATCTTCTTCATGCCGTGGTCCATGGCGCGACGGCCAGCGGCCTCGGCGGCCATCTGCGCGGCGAAGGGGGTCGACTTGCGCGAGCCCTTGAAGCCGACGGTGCCGGCGGAGGCCCACGAGATCACGGCGCCGGTCGGGTCGGTGATGGTGACGATGGTGTTGTTGAACGTGCTCTTGATGTGGGCTTCGCCCTGAGCGATGTTCTTCTTCTCCTTGCGGCGGACCTTGGTCGCGCGGCTCTTGGGAGGCATGCATTAA
Organism: Nocardioides sp. P5_E3; assembly: GCF_054049275.1. NCBI lineage: Bacteria > Bacillati > Actinomycetota > Actinomycetes > Propionibacteriales > Nocardioidaceae > Nocardioides > Nocardioides sp. P5_E3. The sequence continues at coordinate 59,045 of NZ_JBFUMR010000014.1, read as the reverse complement.
CTCCTGGTGAGGTCTGGTCTGGAAGCTTCGGGGACGAGGATCAGCGCAGGGCGCCGATCACTTCGCCTTCTTCTTGCCGGCGACGGTGCGCTTCGGGCCCTTGCGGGTGCGCGCGTTGGTCTTGGTGCGCTGACCGCGGACCGGAAGGCCCATGCGGTGGCGGCGACCCTGGTAGCTGCCGATCTCGATCTTGCGGCGGATGTCCGCCTGGACCTCACGTCGGAGGTCACCCTCGATCTTGAAGTTGGCTTCGATCTCGTCGCGAAGCTTGACCAGCTCCTCGTCACCGAGCGTGTGGACCCGAGCGTTCGGGTCGACACCGGTGGCAGCCAGGAGCTGCTGGGAGCGGGTACGGCCGATGCCGTAGATGTAGGTGAGAGCGACCTCGATGCGCTTGTCGCGCGGGAGGTCAACACCAACGAGGCGTGCCATGTGGCGGTTCCTTGTCTGTCTCGCATCGGTTTCGGTTCGTGTCGCGTCCCAACCCGCCTCGGGTGGGCTCCGGCCGGTGCTCCGGAGGTGATTTCGGACAGGGGCTGCCTGGCCTAGCGATCACGTTGTGTGGTGTTTCAGTTGTGTCGTGCTGGTCCTGCAGATCGTGCTCGGCCGGCGGAGCCGGGCGAGGACGATCAGCCTTGCCGCTGCTTGTGGCGCGGGTTCTCGCAGATGACCATGACCCGGCCGTGACGGCGGATGACCTTGCACTTGTCACAGATGGGCTTGACGCTCGGGTTGACCTTCATGTCAACGAATCCTTGCTACTCGGCTGGCAATGTCACTTGTAGCGATAGACGATCCGACCCCGGGTGAGGTCGTACGGCGAGAGCTCCACCACGACCCGGTCCTCGGGGAGGATCCGGATGTAGTGCTGTCGCATCTTGCCGCTGATGTGCGCGAGTACCTTGTGCCCGTTGGACAGCTCCACGCGGAACATCGCATTGGGAAGGGCCTCCACGACGGTGCCCTCGATCTCGATCACGCCTTCTTTCTTCGGCATGTCCTCCACAATCTGTTGTCTCGTTGTCTACCGTGGCCCGGGAACCGCCCGGCACCTGCAAGCAGGGGGCCGGTGGACCTCGTGAGGCGGTCCGGGGAGCCTCTTCCCGGCACGCGCGCAAACGTCTGGGACGATCACACGAGTTTCCCGGGCAGCCGCGAGGCGCCACGAAACACAGCCCACGTTGGGCCGACGCACCAGTTTAGTCAGGCGTACGTCGAGAACGCCAATCAGCGAGCCCGCGCAGCCGTCGCGCCCCCGCCGGGACACGCCCGGGCGCGGGGGTCGGCTCCGCGTCGTCGGTGGCGGGCTGCCGATCGGCGTCGCGCGCCGACCGGGACGTCGTGCGCCGCAGCGAGCGGAGGCTGGTCGCGGCCCGGAAGCGCTGCCAGCGGCCGACCTCCTGCGACATCGCCCGCCGCTCGGCGTCGACCGAGTCCCAGTAGGTCGCGGCCGCGGCCACCTCGGGCGTGCTCGGGCCGAAGACGAAGCTGTCGGCACGGCGGGCCAGCGTGCCGGCCTCGCCGGACACGATGCCGGCCGACTGCTCGCGCCGGGTGACCGTCGGCCCGAGCGGCACCGGCTGGCCGAGGTCGCGCGCGTGGTCGACGAGCTCGCGCCAGGCGCCCACGAAACGGGCGGAGGCCGAGGCCGCGCTGCGGCGGCGGTGCCGACGCCATGCCTTGAGGCCGACCACGGCGGCCAGCAGCAGGGCGGCGGCGAGCAGCGGGAGACCGATGTAGGTCACCACCGTGCCGACCCACGACGGAAGGCCCGGGATGATGCCGTCCTCGTCCTCCTCGGCCTTCTTCTTGCGGGTGGCCTTGCGTTCCTTGAGGTCGGCGTCGCTCTGCTCCCCCGCGTCGGACGGCGGCGGGATCGGGTTGGGCGGCGGGATGACCGTCCCGGACATCGGGGTGTTGGTCTCGGGCACCTGGTCGGCCGGAGGCGTGTCCGACATGAAGGCCTCGGTCGGCAGCGTCTTCCACGACCCGTCGGCGGCGCGGAGCTCCACCCACGCCGACACGTCCTTGCCGGTGACCCGACCGCCCTCCGGGACGACCGCGCCGAGCACGACGCGGGCGGGCACACCGATGTCGTTGGCGATCAGCGCCATGGTCGCGGCGTACTGCTCGTCGTTGCCCACGATCTGCGGCGCGTTGACGAACTCGTCGGACAGCCGCCACGCGCTGTGGCCGGCGACGTAGATGCGCTCGGTGCGGCCGATGCCGTCGGAGTACTTGCCCTCCGAGCGCAGGTGCTCGGCGGCTGCCAGCACACGGTCCATCGGGTCGGTGCTGGCGTCCTCGGTCCACTTCTCGGTCGGGCCCTGGATGAACGCCGCACCTGCCGGCAGGGGCGTCAGGTCGGCCGACCCGACGGTCTCCTCGCTGAGCTCGTCGTCGGGCTGGACGGCCGTGAACGAGTAGCTGTCGCCGCGCTGCATCCCTGTGGGGACGACAGCGGTGGAGGTGGCGAGGTTGTAGCGGAACACCTCGGCCTTGGCGCGTGCGTCACCGGTCTGGAAGTCCATGGACCGGAGGGCGCCGACTGTGGGCAGCCACACCCCGCTCCAACCCTCGCCGAGGGTGACGGTCGCGTCGACCTCCTTGCCCTCGACCGGGTTGTCGATGGTGGACGACACGCGCTGGAAGGAGTCGTCGGCCGGGCCGGGCAGCGCGTCGTCGGTGGCGCCCCAGACCATCCCGTCGTAGCGGTCCATGGCGGCGAAGCGCACCCGGGAGCCGGCGGGCACCCCGTCGATGTCGAGCAGCGTCTTGTCGTAGACGTTGGCCGGGTTGGGCTCGCCCTTGAGGTCGACGTACTTGCGGAAGCCGGCGAGCGGCGAGGGGTAGCGGCCGATGTCGAAGGGCGGCTCGACCCAGTTGCGGGCCACCGCGCGCTCCGAGTCGTCGCTGACGAAGAGGGCGCTGGCGGGATGGGCGAGCAGCGCCGCGAGACCGAGCATGACCACGGCGCCCACACCGCGGACGTACGACGTGGTGCCGCCGTGCACGGCGGCACTGGCCCGGCGGGCCCGGATCGCCAGCCAGGCCAGGGCGAGCACGGTGAAGGCCGCGCCCTGCACGACCAGCGACTCGGGGTGGCGGACCCCCAGCAGGATCGCTCCGGAGAGGACAGCTGTCATCCCGGCCACGGGCAGCAGGGCGGCCAGCCACGCGCGGCGGACCGGGAGGTGGGCCAGCGTGCTGCCGACGAGCCCCGCGACCATCCCTGACAGCCACGGCAGCACCAGCAGCGGCCCGTCACCGTCGACGGGGGGCAGCGTGGTCAGCAGGTCCTTCCAGCCGAAGACCGCCTGGTCCGCGACCCGGGCGAGGGTGCCGGAGCCGGGCAGCGTGTAGGTGTCGCCCAGCGAGCGCAGGCAGAGCGGTCCGCCGAGCAGGAAGAAGAGGACGAGGCAGATGACGACCGCGGAGATCACGGGCCAGCCGGCGGCGCGGGTCAGGTGGGTCACCAGGATCGCGATCACCGTGCCGAGCAGGCCGACCACGAGGTAGGCCGACCCGGTGAACGACGAGCCGAACGCCGTCAGCGCCACCCCTGCCAGCGCGAGGGTGAAGCCCATGTCGACCCACGAGTGGCGGTCGGGCAGCAGCGCGTGCGGGCGTACGCGGGTGCGGGTGCCGGTCGCCATGCCCGAAGGTCCTCGGTCGGTTTCGGGGTCCCCGCGGCGTTGTCCGGCGGAGGAGCGGGGCGGAGGAGACGGAGAACGTCGTGGGGTGAGTCTCATCGGACGCTCCAGCGCAGGAGACCGCCGAGGTCCTCCTTGGCAGCGAGGTGGAGGACGGGCAGGCCGCCGGTCTCGGTGACGCGACTGTTGCCCTGGGGGTCGACGACGATGCCGTAGCGGCGCACCTCGGGCGGGAAGGCCGCCGAGGAGCGGAGCAGGTCGGTGAACGGCGACTCGCTGCCGCCGATGAAGAACGCGAGGCTCGTGTCGGGAGCCAGCATGCTGGCCTGCCGCCCGGACTCGACGAGGCCGCGGTCGCCGAAGTCGGCGCGGCAGACGGCGTCGAGGGCGAGGTGGCCGTCGGAGCCCGACGAGGCGTGGGTGCCGCACACGAAGGACACGTCGAACTCGTCGAGCACCGCCCGCACCGCGATCGACGCCGCGACGGCCATCGCCGCCTCGAAGTCCTCCGGGTCGGACCACGAGTCGAGCCGGTCGTCGACGACGATCGTGGCGTGGCTGCGGCGGGTGTCGAGGTACTGGCGAACGAGCAGGGAGGACTCGCCGCTCGAGGCCATCACCTTCGCCGACGACCGCCAGTGGATGTGTCGCAGGTCGTCACCGGGGACGTACTCCCGCAGGGCGTGGAACGCCAGGTCGCTCTGGCTGACCGCGTCGGTCGAGACCCCTTCGAGGTCGCGCAGCAGTCCTGCGCCGAGCGACTCGATCGGCAGCAGGTGCGGACGTACGAGCACCTCGCGCACCGGCGTCCAGACCACGTCGCGGGAGAAGATGCCCACCGGGTCGCCACGACGCGTCATCGCCGGGCCGACGGCGATCACGCCGCGCCGCTCGGTGCGGATGGTGAACGACTCCTCGTGAGTGGCCCCGGGCGCGAGCGAGCTGATGCCGTAGCGGTGCACGGCCGATCCGACCGGGACCTCGAGCGTCGTCGGGACCAGGCGCGAGGACGCGCGGTTGACCACCAGGACGCCGGCAGCCACCGACTCCCCCGCCGCCACCCGCTCGGGCTGGAGCCGCAGGTCGACCGACACCGACGTCCGGCCGAGGAGGAACGGCAGCGCGAGCACCATCAGCACCAGGCAGCCCGTGCCCAGCACCGCCAGCTCGCGCCACTGAGCGAGCACGGCGACCAGGAGGGAACCCAGGCCGAGACCGAGGACCAGCCAGCCGATCGGCTTGATGACCTCGAGCGCGTCGTTCAACCGCTGCCGGACCAAGACGGTCAGGCCCCCACGCGGTCGGTCGGCGGCGCGACGGCGTCGAGCAGGCGCGAGATCACCGTCTGCACGTCGACGCCGCTGAACTGCGCCTCGGCGTCGAGCAGCAGGCGGTGCGAGAGCACCGGCTCGGCGAGGTCCTTGATGTCGTCGGGCACCACGTGGTCGCGACCGTCGGCGGCGGCCCACGTCTTCGCCACGCGGACGAGCGCCAGGCAGCCGCGGGGCGACAGACCGAGCTTGACGTGCGGCTGCCGGCGCGACTCCTCGGCGAGCTCGGCGACGTAGCCGACCACGGCCGGGTCGACGTAGACCTCGTCCGCGAGGCCGCTCATCTGCGCGATGGTGGCGGCGGTGATCACCGGGGTGACCAGGGCGGCCCGGTCACGGACCGCCGCGTTGTTGAGCAGCTCGACGGTCGCCTGGCGGTCCGGGTAGCCGACCGAGGTCTTCATCAGGAAGCGGTCGAGCTGGGCCTCCGGCAGCCGGTAGGTGCCGGCCTGCTCGATGGGGTTCTGGGTGGCGATCACCAGGAACGGCTTGCCGACCGGGTGGGCCACGCCGTCGACGGTGACCTGGCCCTCCTCCATGACCTCGAGCAGCGCCGACTGGGTCTTGGGCGAGGCGCGGTTGATCTCGTCGGCCAGCACGATCGTGTGGAAGATCGGGCCCGGGTGGAACTCGAACGTGCCCTTGTGCTGGTCGTAGACGGTGACGCCGGTGACGTCGGAGGGCAGCAGGTCGGGGGTGAACTGGATGCGGGCGTGGCTGCCCTGCACGGTGTTGGCCAGCGCCCGGGCCAGCATCGTCTTGCCGGTGCCGGGGAAGTCCTCGATGAGGATGTGCCCCTCCGACAGCAGGCAGGTCAGCGCGAGCCGGACGACGTGACGCTTGCCGAGGACCGCCTTCTCCATGTTCTCGGTGAGCTGGTCGAAGGTCGACCTGAACCACTCGGCCTGTTCGTGGGAGATGGTCAACGGTGCTCCTGGTGTCGGAATAGCGGTGAGGAAGGGCTTCTGGGACTTCGATCAGGGGAACGTGTACACGAAGCGCTGGTCCGCGTAGTTGAACGAGAACCTGCACGTCCCGGCGACGGTGTCGCCTGAGTTGTAGTAGGCACGCACCTGCCCGTTGAAGTCACCCGAGCCCTGTTCGTCGCGCGTGAACGGGAACTTGTCGAACTCGCAGCGCCAGATGGCCTTCTGCGCGTCGGGCGCGAAGGTGATGCTGAGGTTCGCAAAGGCACACGAGGCAACGTCGCACGGCGCGTCCGGCGGACCGGACCAGCAGTTGTTCTCGAGCACCTCGTCGCCGTCGTTGCACGAGGCTCCCCGCGAGATCCCGATCGTCGGTGGCGGTGGTGGACCCGTGCGGTCCGTGCGGGCGGACCGGTCCTCGCCCCGACCGCCCGGGTCGTCGTCGTACAGGCGCACCGAGATGGTGATGTTCTGGTTGTACTCCGGCGCGGTGTACGTCTTCTGGAAGGAGAAGCGGCCCGGACCGCCGGGACGGAACACCTCGGTGGTGCCGTCGACCTGGACCTCGACGACGCTGGGGTTGCCGTTGCTGGTGCCGGCGATGGTCCATGTCATCGTCTTGCCGTTGATAGATGCCGGACCGACGTCGTCGAGCGCGCCGTCGAGGCGCCCGTAGGACTGGACGTTGAGCATCCCGCTCAGCGTGCACCCGGCTGGGGCGTCCTCGTTGCACACCCTCACCTGCACGGTGTAGGGCGCTTCGTTGCTGGGCACCTGGATCCTGGTGGTGACGGTGCCTGTCTGCTGCACGGCCGGCCTGACCGGTGAGCCGGCGACGAGGATGTCCACCTTGCTCGTGCTCCCGCGCGAGTCCGGCACCGTGTACTGGAGCTGCACCTCTTGACTGGTCCCGGTGGCCGTCGCCGAGATCGCACCCCAGGGTGCCGGGCGACCGACCGCCTCGATGGAAGTGCCGGGACTCGGCTGGGAACGCTTGCCCGGCTGGTCACCGGGCTGGTTCGCCGCGACGACCGTGTAGGTGTAGGTGAGGCCGTCGTAGGGCACGCCGGCGTGGGTGCAGGTCAGCGACGCCAGTCGCTGGCACCCGGAGACCGTCCCGGAGGTCACGCCGTTGGTGTAGCTGACGGTGTAGACCGTCGGCCCGGGGCCCTCGGGCAGCACTCCCTGCCACGCGATCCGGATGTTGGTCTGGTTGGCGCCGGACTCGAGGTCGGTCACCGCCGGGGCCGCCGGCGCCGGCGGCGTGCCGAGCGGCTGCATCGGCCCGGACGTGCGGGGAAGCGAGTAGCCGACCGCGTTCTGGGCCTTGATCGTGAAGACGTACTGCGTGTTGTTGTCCAGGCCCGTGACGGGGAAGGACGTGGTGCCGCCGTCCACGACGACGGGGCCTCCACCGGGCCACGTGATCGTGTAGTCCAGGATCCGGGAGGTGTTGGTGGACGGCTTGTCCCAGGCGACGGTGATCTGGCCGTTGTCGCGGCCGGCCATCCGGATGTTCTGGACCCGACCCGGCTGCGTGTCGGCCCTCGCCGTGCGCGACAGGTTGCTCCACTCGCTGCCGCCCACCCGGTTGAAGGCCTGCACGCGGAAGCTGTAGTTGCCGCCCGTCTTGAGCTTGCGGAAGACGCACTCGTTGGTGTCGCACCGCTGCTTGGTGCCGGACCTCTCCTCGCGCACCATGTAGTACGTCAGCGGCGCCCCGCCGTCGTCGTCGGGCGGCGCCCATCCCATCTTGATGGTGCCGACCTCGTCGGACAGGGGGTAGGGACGCGGCTCACCGGGCGGCGACGGCGTGCCGATCACGCGGAACTGGATCCGGCCCTCGGCGGTGCGCGACGACGGCGGGTCGCCGTCGGACACGTCGCTGACGACCAGCCGGAAGCTCGCGTCCGCACCACGGGTGTCGCGCTCGGCCGTCAGCGTGAGCCGGCTGCCGTTCACGCTGGCCTTCACGCCGGGCGTCCCGGTGTTCTGCACCTGCACGATGGTGGGATCGGGGTTGGCGACGCCGGCCTGGAGGTAGGCGGCCATGTCGTACGTGCGGCTCTGCCCGGCCTCCATGGTCTCGACCCGGATCGGGTTGAGTCGCGGCGGCGGGGCCTGGGCCAGCCGGAAGCGCACCTCCTGCGGGTTGCTCTCGCCGGCACGCACCGTCAGCACGGCCTCGCCGCCCTCCGTGGCGTCCTCCGAGGCGGTGACGGGCACGACGGAGCCCACGGGGCTCCCGACGTCGACACCGTCGACGGCCTGGCTCCACTCGGCGGTGAAGTCGAGGTCGGCGGCGTCGCGGGGGTCGACGGTGAAGACCTTGCAGTACGTCTCGATGTCGAGGTCGTAGCGCTGGCCGGACGAGATCGGGATGACGTTGGAGGGGCACTCGAGCGACGGGACGTCGTCGCCCACCACCACCGGGATCGACAGGATCGCGGTGACGCCGTCCTCGGTCGTCGTGGCGTCCTCGTTGCCGCTGGCGTCGGTGGCGGTCGTGACCTCCACGAGCACCGAGCCCGGTCCGCGGAAGGTCGCCGGGGCCGAGAGCGTGAACTGGTTGTCCCCGTCGGGTCCGACGGTGAGGGACGTGGGCGAGGCGGAGTAGGAGCGGCGGCCGGACGCGAGGCGTACCTTGCCGCCGTCGGGCGCGGCGATGTAGTCGGTCACCTTGCCAGTGGTGCTCTCGCCGGAGTCGAGCTCGATGAGCGACCCGGGCAGGACGTAGGGCAGGCCGTCGCCCGTGGGCGGGATGTAGACCGATGCGACGGCGGTCGCGCCGTCGGCGTCGCGCACCTGGAAGGGCAGCACCTTCGGCGCCTCCCCGCGGTCGGCACGGACCTGCACCCCGTCGACCACCCGGGCCGACGGGTCACCGGAGACGTCGACGACCTCGAGGTCATCGACGTCACCGTCCGGGTCGTAGGCGCCCTCGAGGACGTCGACGACGACGCTCCCGCTGTCGTCGGCCCGGCCGAAGGCGTCGTAGACGATCGGCGGGTTGTCGTAGTCCTCCGCCGTGGTCAGCGTCATCGTCGAGCGGGACTCGTCGATGCCGTTGGTGACCCGGTAGACGAGCACGGTCGGCGCGGCGTCCGCGGAGTCGGGCGCCGGCACCGTCACCAGGTTGGTGTCGGGGTCGAGGCGGGCACCGTCGGGGCCGTCGAGGATCTCGACCTCGACCGAGTCGCCGGCGGCGATGTAGTCGTTGGCCAGCGGGTCGAACGTCGCGGTGCGTCCCGGCTCGACGGTGAGCCGGTCCTCGACCGCCAGCGGCGGCTGGGGCTGGCCAGGCTCGACCACGGCCACCCGGACCGTGCCGGTCGCGAAGGCGCCCTGGGAGTCGACGACGGAGTAGGTGAACTCGTCGGTGCCAACCGTGCGCGGGTAGGCCTCGTACTCGAGGAAGTTGCCGCCGACGGCCTCGATCCGGCCGAGCCGGGGGGCGGAGGTGATGCCCGTGACCGTGACCGGGTCGCCGTTGCGGTCGACGCCCACCCCGGGCACCCGGACCTTCACGGTGTCCCCGGAGACCACCCGGCCCTCGAGGGTCGGCGGCTCGGGCGCGTCGTTCGGGTCGTCGGCGGGCAACACGGTCACCTTGAGGGTGCCGTCGGCGCGCTTGCCCTCGAGGTTCTGCGCGACGTACTTCACCGTGTAGGTGTCGCGCTCCTCGACCTTCTCGGGCGCGACGTAGCGCACCACGCGGCCGGAGACGAAGGCCTTGCCGACGTCGCCGGTGACGTCGATGGGGGCGACCACCGCGAGCTCGCCCGGGGTGTCGGTGCTCGACAGGTCGTTGAGCAGGGTCAGGCGGTCGCCCGCCGGGGACACATCGTTGTCGAGCACGGGGGCCGCGACCGAGCCGCCGGCCCGCACCACGACCTTGTCGGAGACCGTGATCGGGGTGTTGTCCTCCGGCGCCGGACGCTGGGTGACCACCACCTCCCCCCGGACGGCGGAGCTGGTGCCGTTGCTGATCGTGTAGGAGACGGTCTGCGTGGCGGGAGCGAGGTCGGGGCGGGTCGCGGAGATGCGCAGCCACCGCCCGTCGACGATCGCCACGTCCAGCTGGTCGGCGCGGTCCCCGACGGCGCGCTGCACGACCAGCAGGCCGCCCGCCGGGTCGAGGTCGTTGGCCAGCACGTCGACGATGCCGGGGGCCTGCCCGTAGACGGTGAGGGTGTCGGGCATGGCGATCGGCTCGGCGGAGCGCTTGGGGCTCGCCTTGACGTCGACGCGGATCGTGCCCTGGTCGAGCGGGGCGTTGCCGAAGGCCGCGTCGTAGCTGAGGAAGTACGTCCCGGCCCGCTCCCCGGTGAAGGTCAGCTGCCCGGCGTCGAGGTCGGTGACCACCTTGGCGTTGGGCTGCTGGGGCACCTTCCCGCCCAGCGACAGCTCGGCGTCGGTGGCGTTGGGGTCGGACCCCGGCAGGTCGTTGAGCAGTGGCCGGATCTTGATCGGCTTGCCGACCTCACCGCGTACGACGTCGGGCTCGGCCTGCGGTGCGTAGGACTTCTGGTCCTTGGGCGCCTGGACCTGGAAGCTCATCGACTTCGTGACCGGGGCGGAGCGACCGTCGGTCACGGCGAACTCCACGCGCACCAGCTGGGATCCGTCGGCGGGACCGGTCGGGGCAGTGAAGCGGATCCGGCCGTCGGCCGTGGTGCGGGCGGCAGCGCCCGACTCCTCCCCGCCGACGGCCTTCGCCGACTCGAGGAGCAAGGTGTCGCCGTCGCTGTCGTCGCGCCAGTCCCCCAGCACCGGCACGGCGAGCTCACCGCCGTGCGGCACCTTGTAGGTCGGCTTCTTCCACCCCTCCCGCAGGGCGGGTGGCTCGTTCTGCTCGGAGCCGCGCACCGTGACGTCGACGGCCGCGTTGGCCGAGAGGCCGTTGCGCCCGTCGTCGATGAAGTAGTCGAACCGGGCGGGACGACCGTCCTCGGGCATCTCCAGGACCAGCGTCTGGCCGTCGGGGCTGATCTCGACGCGCGCCCCGCCGGACGGCTGGTCCACGTCGACGATGCTCAGCAGGCGACCGTCGGGCGCCGAGTCGTTGTCGAGCGGGTGGAGCACGGTCGTGCGCCCCGCGCGCACGCCGTAGGAGTCGGGCTTGGCACGCGGCGGGCGGCGGTCGGCGTCGGTCTGGTTCTCGTTCTCCTCGTCGTCGTCCTTGTTCTTCTTCTTCGACGTGAAGGCTTCCCAGTTGTCGATGCGGATCGGCTTGTCCTCCTGGACGTCCCAGACGGTGCCGCTGTTGGCGTCGTTCAGGACGATCTCGCCGCGGTTGACCCGGAACGCGAGGCTGGTGGCGTTGCCGCCGAGGTCGTCCTCCATGACGTCCTGCGAGCCGCACTGCACGGCGACGGCGCCCAGGCCGCCGGACCAGGCGCCGTAGGCGCAGGCTCCGAGGCGCACCGGCTCGACGGCGGAGGTGCCGGAGTTGGTGGAGACGGTGGTGACGTCGCCGGACGCGAGGTCGACGCTCAGCAGCCCGTCGGGAGCCCCGACGAGCACGGCGTCGTCGGTCGGCCCCGGCTGCTGGAGCTTGCTGCCGGGCGTGACGGACACGGTGGCGCCGCCGACCACGCTGAGGACCCCGGCGTCGGCGTCGAGGGTGACGATGCGGTCCCCGACCGTGGTGACGTCGGACACCTGGCCCGCGTCGTCCGACAGGTCGCGGGTGCGCGGCTTGCGGAATCCCGCGTCGGTCGGCGCGAGGGTCGTGACGGTGCTCTCCTCGGTGGAGGTCACCACGACCGTGCCCGACTGGCTCACCGTGAGCGCCGCGCCCTCGCCGGCCTCGGCGAGGGGCTCGGCCTGCCGGTCGACGGCGCTGACGACAGGCTTGCCGAGCTCGTCGTCGTAGCGGACGGCCCAGACCTCGCCGGTCTCGGCGTCCGCGGTGGCGAGCGAGCCGCCGGCCATGGCGACGTCGCCGGTGACCGGGATCGCGGCGGAGCCGCCGTCCTGGGCCTCGAGACGACTCGTCTCGATCACCTGCCCGCGGCTGGTGCCGGCGTCGAGGGTCACCACGGCCGCGCCGTCCTGGACCACGTCGAGGCGGGCCTTGCCGTTGTCGCCGGGCACCACGCCGTCGAGCTGGTTGATCGGCTTGTTGAGCCGGCCCGACCAGCCCTTCTTGCCGTTGACCACCCACACGCCGCCGTCGTTGAGCTCGGCCTCGTGCTTCTTGTAGCCGTCGGCGGAGACGGCGTAGACGGCGATGACGGTCGTCGCGACGGCCAGCGCAACGCCGGAGGCGATGCCCGCCCGGTGTCGACGCAGAGCAGTCACACGTGCCACGCCAGTCCCCCTTGGCCCCACGGATGAGGTACGCCCGCCGCACACACCCAGAGAGGAGCGTATGTATGTCGCTGAGGTTCGGACAAGTTTCCGACAAATCGTGACCATGTGCGCCGGACTGGCGTGATGGGTGATGATGGCGGGGTGGGCGTGTACGAGGGGAGCCGACGTTGATCGTGGAAGCGCGGTACGCCAGCGGTGCTGGGGTGCTCGTCGGCAGTGGCGCGCACTGGGTGCTGCTCACCGACCCCGATGACGAGCGGGTGGTCCAGGAGATCTGGGACGCGCTGTCGCTGACGGCGCCGTCCGGGGCCAGCGTCGCCGAGCGCGTGCTGGCCGTCGCCGAGAAGGCGTTCGAGGGCGACCCGCCCGGACTGGCCCTCGTCGACTTCACCTCGGGCGCGTCGACGACGTTGTCCCGCGGCGCCGGTCACGTGCGCCTCGCCGGGCCGGCGCGCGTGCTGAGCCTCGATGGCGGGGCGGACCCCGACGGCCTCGTCACCACCCGGCGCCTCGTGGGTGGGGTGGTCGCCGCCGATCGCGTCGAGCTGACGCCCGTGTCGGCCCGCACCGCCCCCGTCCACCGTTCCGACGCGAGCCCGGCGCCCGCGGCGGCCGCCCTCATCGACGGCATCCCTGACGCCATCCTCGCCGCGAAGGGTCCCGACGGCCCTCCCCCGCGCACCCGCGTACGTCCTCGGGTCGAGGACACCGGTTCGCTCGTCGACACCTCCGAGCCCGACCCGCTGATGATGCAGCGCATCGAGGAGGGGGCCCACACCACGATCCGGCCCCCGACGACGCCGACCACCGCGACGGAGCCCGACGACCACGACGGTGCCACGTCCATGCGTCCGGCCCACCTGGCCCACACCACCGCGCCGACGGTGCTCGCCGTGAGCTGCCCCCTCGGGCACCTGACTCCCCCGGCCTCCCCGCAGTGCCGCGTGTGCCACCAGCGGGTCGCCCCGCAGGAGCCGCGGCGCGTGGACCGGCCGCCCCTCGGCGGTCTCCGCCTCCCCACCGGTGAGGTCGTGCCGCTCGACCGGGGCGTGGTCCTGGGGCGCAAGCCGGTCCCCGCCGAGGGCAGCACCGACTGGCCCCACCTCGTGCACCTGCCGGCCGACCACTCGTTCGTGTCGCGACGCCACCTGCAGATCGAGCTCGACGGCTGGGACGTGGTCGCCCGCGACCTCGACAGCCGCGGCGGCACCACGTTCGCGCCCCCGGGCCGTGATCCGGAGCGCATGCGGCCCGGCGACGCCTACGTGCTCGAGCCGGGCACGGTCCTCGACATGGCCCACGTCTACAGCGTCCGCTACGAGTCGGGGGCGGTCGCCCGGTGAGCGCACCAGCCATCCCGGGGTTCGCGTTCGTCGAGCACCTCGGAAGCGGCGGCTTCGCCGACGTCTTCCTCTACGAGCAGCAGTGGCCGCGCCAGCGCGTCGCGGTCAAGGTCGTACGCCCCGACGTCCCGCTGACCGACCGCGAGAAGTACCTCTTCACCGCCGAGGCCAACGCCATGGCGCGGCTGGCCGACCACCCCTACATCGTCTCGGTCATCACCGCCGGGGTCACGGCCGAGGGCGGCCGCCCGTTCCTCGTGATGCGCTACTGCCCCCCGCCGGACCTCGGCGTGCGGGTGCGCGCCAACCCGATGGCTCCGGTCGACGCGGTCTCCACCGGCATCAAGCTGGCGAGCGCGATCGAGACCGCGCACCGCTCGGGCATCCTGCACCGCGACATCAAGCCGAGCAACGTCCTCGTCACCACCTACCACGAGCCGGCGCTGACCGACTTCGGCATCGCCGGCCACATGGCCGACGTCGAGGGCGACAACGACGTCCGCATCTCCTACCCCTGGTCGCCGCCCGAGCTGCTCGACGGACGGTCCAACGGCTCGGTCGCCTCCGACGTCTACTCCCTCGGCGCGACCATCTGGCACCTGCTCGTGGGGCGGTCGCCGTTCTCCATCCCGTCGGGCGACAACTCCACCCGGGCCCTCAGCGCGCGCATCCTGCACGCCACTCCCCCGGCCACCCAGCGCCCCGACGTCCCACCCGCGCTCGACCGGCTCCTCCAGCAGTGCCTGGCCAAGCGCCCGGAGCACCGGCCCGCCAGCGCCCTCGAGCTCGCTCGCGCGCTCCAGCGCATCGAGTCCGCCGCCGGCTGGGCGCGGACCTCGGTGGCCGTGGAGGGCGACCGGCCCGATGCCTCGGTCAGCCCCTCCGAGGCACCCGGCTCGTCCGGGACCTCCGGGTCGTCGGGGTCGTTCGCGTCGCCCGGCGCGGCGGGACCGGCCGAGGACGCGACGGCGATGAAGCCCGTCACGGTGATCTCGGCGAGCGGTCCGCGGCGCATCGCCGCCCAGGACCCCGCACCTGCGCTGCAGGACGGCGAGGAGGAGCGGGCCGGAGTGCCGGGCCTGGTGTGGGCCGGCATCGGCGCCGCGGTGCTCGCGCTGCTGATCGGCTTCCTCGTCCTCGGCGGCAACGACCGCGAGGAGGATCCGGGCGTCGTCGTTCCGACCGCGTCGCAGACGCCGGCCGACGTGATCCCCGACGTCCTCGTCGAGGCGGTGACGCTCACCGGCAGCCGCACGCCCCGCGGGGTCCTGTTCGAGTGGCGCCCGCCCGTGAGCGTCGAGGCGGGAGACTCGTTCAGCTGGCACCGCGACGACACCGATGAGTACGGCAGCACGTCCCGCAGGCGGCTGCTGGTGCGCACCGACGAGCCGGTGTGCCTCGACGTGCGGATGACCCGCGGATCGGACAACTCACCCAGCGCGAGCCAGTGCGTGTCCTGACCCGCGGGTCCCGACGTCAGGCGGCGGTCAGCCGTCTTCCCAGTCGCGGCGCGGGCCGGTGGCCGCGTCCTGCTCCTCGTCGGACATCCGGCTCGAGGCCCACAGCGACAGCGCCGCGGTGATCGCCAGCGTGGCGACGATGACCACGAGCGAGAGCCAGATCGGGATCTCCAGCCACGCGTAGTCGAGGGGCTCGCCACCGTTGATGAACGGCAGCTCGTTCTCGTGCAGCGCGTGGAAGAACAGCTTGACGCCGATGAAGGCCAGCAGGAACGCGAGGCCGTAGGAGAGGTAGATCAGGCGCTGGAGCAGGCCACCGATGAGGAAGTAGAGCTGGCGCAGGCCCATCAACGCGAAGATGTTGGCCGTGAGCACCAGGTAGGGCTCCTTGGTGATGCCGAAGATCGCGGGGATCGAGTCGAGGGCGAACAGCAGGTCCGTCGTGCCGAGCGTGAGGATCACGATGAACATCGGCGTGATCATCTTCTTGGCGTTGTCACCGCTGACCAGGAGCTTCTTGCCGTGCCACTCCGACGTGGCCGGGAAGCGCCGCTCGACGAACGCGACGAGCTTGTTCTCCTCGAACTCGTCGTCCTCGTCCTCGGCGCCCTCCTTGGCGAGCTTGAAGGCGGTGTAGATCAGGAAGATGCCGAACAGGTAGAAGACCCAGCTGAACTGCTCGATCGCCGCGGCGCCGACTCCGATGAAGATCGCGCGCATGATCAGCGCCATCACGATGCCGATCATCAGGGCGTACTGCTGCAGCTCCTTGGGCACGGCGAACTTCGCCATGATGATGATGAAGATGAAGAGGTTGTCGATGGACAGGGAGTACTCCACCAACCACCCGGAGAAGAACTCCAGGCCGTGCTGGTGGTCCCAGACGACCCACACACCGATGCCGAAGAGGATGGCCAGCCCGACGTAGATCGAGAGGTAGGTCGCACACTCCTTCATGCTCGGCTCGTGCGGCCTGCGGCCGACGATGACCAGGTCGAAGGTGAAGATCACGATCGTGACGGCGAAGGTCGCGATCCAGACCCAGGTGGGTACGTCCACGCTGTTGCTCCTTGGGATGAGGCGAGATCGGGGTCCGCGCAGCGCACGGACGCCAGAGGTCTCTTCCGCTCGCGCTGATTCGGCGAACCAGTGGCACCGGGCGCCGCTCGCGCGGACGCCGTACTGACGACACCACTGTCAGGGAATACTCCCCTCCAACCGCGTCAGTCTGTCACGCGTCGCGGGGTGGGCGTGAAATCGAGGTCAGCGTCCGCCGAATGGGACGCCGAGGGCGTCGAGGCGGGCCCGGCCGCCGTCGACGGCCGTGAGCACCCAGGCGCCCTGCGGGGTCACCGTGAAGGTGTGCTCGAAGTGCGCGGCGAAGGACCCGTCGACGGTCGCGACGGTCCACTCGTCCTCGAGCAGGTCGGTGTGCTTGCTGCCCAGCGTGACCATCGGCTCGACCGCGAGCGCGAGCCCTTCGACGATCGCGGGTCCGCGGCCGCGCCGGCCGACGTTGGGCACGTTGGGCGGCATGTGCATCTCGGTGCCGATGCCGTGGCCCGTGTAGTCCTCGAGGATGCCGTAGCGGCCCTGGGCGCGGACGTGCGTCTCCACGGCGTGGCTGATGTCGCCCACCCGACCGCCGAGACGGGCGGCTGCCATGCCGCGCCACAGCGACTCCTCGGTCACCCGCAGCAGCTCGACGACGTCGTCGGCGACCTCGCCGACGGGGACCGTGATCGCGGCGTCGCCGTGCCAGCCCTCGACGATGGCGCCGCAGTCGATCGAGATGACGTCACCCTCGGCGAGCGCGCGCTCACCCGGGATGCCGTGCACCACCTCGTCGTTGACCGAGGCGCAGATCGTCGCCGGGAACGGCGGGTGGCTGTAGCCCTTGAACGACGGCACGCCCCCGTGGTCGCGGATGTTGGTCTCCGCGATGGTGTCGAGCTCCAGGGTGGTCACCCCCGGCCGGACGGCAGCGCGGAGCAGGTCGAGGGTCTCCCCCACGAGCAGCCCGGCGACACGCATCAGGTCGATCTGCTCGGGGGTCTTGATCTCGATCCCGCGGTCCCGGAACCCCATGGGCCTGTGCCGACCGTCAGCTCTGCGGGACGACGTCGAGGGCGTCGAAGATGCGGGTCGTCACGTCGTCGACCTCACCCATCCCGTCGACCTCGACCAGGATCCCGCGCTCGCGGTAGACCCCGATCAGCGGCTCGGTCTGCTCGGCGTAGACCTCCTGGCGGCGCCGGATGACGTCCTCGGTGTCGTCGGCGCGACCGTCGGTCTGGGCACGCTGCAGCAGGCGCTGGACGAGCTCCTCCGGGTCGACCGTGAGCACGACGACCGCGTCGAGCCGGTGGCCGGTGAACGCGATCATCCCGTCGAGCTCGGTGACCTGGGCCAGGGTGCGGGGGTAGCCGTCGAGCAGGAAGCCCGGCTCGGCGTCCGCCTCGTCGATGCGGTTGCGCACCATCAGGTTGGTGACCTCGTCGGGGACGTACTCCCCGGCGTCCATGAAGCGCTTCGCCTCGACGCCCAGGGGTGTGCCCTGGGAGACGTTGGCGCGGAAGATGTCACCGGTCGAGATCGCCGGGATGCCGAAGTGCTCGGCCACGAAGCGGGCCTGCGTGCCCTTGCCCGCACCCGGCGGGCCCATGAGGATCAGTCTCATCTACTTCAGGAATCCTTCGTAGTTGCGCTGCTGGAGCTGGCTCTCGATCTGCTTCACCGTGTCGAGTGCCACGCCGACCATGATGAGGATCGAGGTGCCGCCGAACGGGAAGTTCTGGTTGGCGTCGATCATCGCGAAGGCGACGAGCGGGACCAACGAGATCGCACCGAGGTAGAGCGCTCCAGGGAACGTGATGCGGGACAGGACGTAGGACAGGTAGTCCTCGGTCGGCTTGCCCGCCCGGATCCCGGGGATGAAGCCGCCGTACTTCTTCATGTTGTCCGCCACCTCGACAGGGTTGAAGGTGATCGAGACGTAGAAGTACGTGAAGAAGATGATCAGCAGGAAGTACGTCGCCATGTAGAGCGGGTGGTCGCCGCCGACGAGGTAGGTGCCGATGAAATCGAGCACTGGGTTCTGGCTCTCGGGGTTGAACTGCACCGCCATAGCCGGGAGGTAGAGCAGCGACGAGGCGAAGATGACCGGGATGATGCCGGCCTGGTTGACCTTGAGCGGGATGTAGGTCGAGTTGCCACCGAACATCTTGCGGCCGACCATGCGGCGGGCGTACTGCACCGGGATGCGGCGCTGGGCCTGCTCGATGAAGATGACGCCGGCCACGAGGAGGAGGCCGATCACCATCACGATGCCGAAGGTGACCCAGCCCTGGGACGTCTGCACGCTCCACAGGGCCGCCGGGAAGGTCGCGACGACCTGGGTGAAGATGAGGATCGACATGCCGTTGCCGATGCCACGGTCGGTGATGAGCTCACCGAGCCACATGATGACCGCGGTGCCCGCCGTCATCGTGATGACCATGACCAGGAACGTCGAGGTGCCGTCGTCGTGCAGCAGGTCGCGCGTGCAGCCCTGCAGCAGGGCGCCGCTGCGCGCGAGGGCGACGATGCCGGTCGCCTGCAGCACGGCCAGTCCCAGGGTCAGGTAGCGCGTGTACTGGGTGATCTTCGTCTGACCGGCCTGCCCCTCCTTCTTCAGCGCCTCGAGCCGTGGGATCACCACGACGAGCAGCTGCAGGATGATGGAGGCCGTGATGTACGGCATGATCCCCAGCGCGAAGATGGTGAGCTGGAGCAGCGCACCACCCGAGAAGAGGTTGATCAGGCTGTAGAGGCCACCCTCTTCGAGCTGGTTGATGCACGCCTGGACATTGGCGACGTGCACACCTGGGGTGGGCACCTGCGAGCCGAGTCGGAAGATCGTGACGATCAGCAGGACGAAGAGCAGCTTGCGCCGCAGGTCCGGAGTCCGGAAAGCGTTGGCGAACGCGCCTAGCACTGGTTCCTCTTTCGTATGGGTGCCCGACCAGGATCGGCGGGCGGACGAGACACCCTCGCCGTCGTACGGCTGAGAGCCCGGGGAAGCCTAACAGTCGGGGTTCGACCCGCTTCCCCGCTCAACGACGAAGGCCCGGCCGACAGTTCCCACTGTGCGGCCAGGCCTTCACCGGATGAGCGAGATCGTGGCCTCAGGCCACGGTCGCGGTGCCACCGGCAGCCTCGATCTTCTCCTTGGCGGAGGTCGAGAACGCGTTGGCGCTGATCTGGACAGCGACGGAGATGTCACCCTGACCCAGGACCTTGACGGGCTGGTTCTTGCGAACGGCGCCCTTCGCCACGAGGTCGTCGACGGTCACGGTGCCACCGTCGGGGAACAGCTCGCCGAGCCGGTCGAGGTTGACGACCTGGAACTCCACGCGGAAGGGGTTCTTGAAGCCCTTCAGCTTGGGCAGGCGCATGTGGATCGGCATCTGGCCACCCTCGAAGGCAGCCGGAACCTGGTAGCGCGCCTTGGTGCCCTTGGTGCCGCGGCCGGCGGTCTTGCCCTTGGAGCCCTCACCACGACCCACACGGGTCTTGGCGGTCTTGGCACCCGGAGCGGGACGCAAGTGGTGCAGCTTGAGCGTCATGTCACTCCACCTCCTCGAACGTCACCAGGTGACGGACAGTGTTGATCATGCCCCGGATCTCCGGGCGGTCTTCCTTCACGACGACGTCGCCGATCCGCTTGAGACCGAGCGACCGCAGGGTCTCGCGCTGGTTGGCCTTGAGGCCGACCAGACCACGCTTCTGCTGGACCTTGAGCTGTGCCATCAGGACTGCACCCCCGCGGTCTCGGCCTGACCCTCGGCGCGCGCCCTGAGCAGCGCGGCCGGGGTGACGTCCTCGACGCGCATGCCGCGGCGGGCGGCCACGGCCTCGGGCTCCTCGAGCATCCGCAGCGCCTCGACGGTCGCGTGGACGATGTTGATCTGGTTGGACGAGCCGAGCGACTTGCTCAGCACGTCGTGGATACCGGCGCACTCGAGGACCGCACGCACCGGGCCACCGGCGATGACGCCGGTACCGGGAGCGGCGGGACGCAGCAGGACGACGCCTGCGGCCTTCTCGCCCTGGACCGGGTGCGGGATGGTGCCCTGGATGCGGGGAACCTTGAAGAATGCCTTCTTGGCCTCCTCGACACCCTTGGCGATCGCCGCGGGAACTTCCTTCGCCTTGCCGTAGCCGACGCCGACCAGACCTTCACCGTCGCCGACGATCACGAGGGCGGTGAAGCTGAAGCGACGACCACCCTTCACGACCTTGGCGACACGGTTGATCGCCACGACGCGCTCGATGTAGGCGGTCTTGTCAGCCTGACCGCGACCGTTGTCGCGTCCGCGACGGTCACCAGACTGGCGCTCGCCACCGCGCTGTCCGCGCTGGGCTCCGCTCATGAGACTTGCTCCTTCATCATCATTGTCTTCGATCGGGCGATCAGAATTGGAGGCCGCCCTCGCGGGCGGCGTCGGCCAGGGCCGCGATGCGGCCGTGGTACTTGTTGCCGGCGCGGTCGAAGACGACGTCCTCGATACCTGCCGCCTTGGCGCGCGACGCCACCAGCTCGCCGACCAGCTTGGCCTTGGCGGTCTTGTCGCCGTCGGTGCCGCGGACGTCGGCCTCCATGGTGGAGGCGTAGGCCAGCGTGGCACCCTGCAGGTCGTCGACGACCTGCACCGAGAGGTGCTTGGCCGACTTGGTGACCACCAGGCGCGGACGCTCGGCGGTGCCGTTGATCCGCTTGCGGCCACGTGCCTGACGACGCAGGCGCGCCCGGACGCGGGTGGCGGTGTGCTTGTTGTTGCTCAGCGAGATCGCCATGTCACTTACCGGCCTTTCCGACCTTGCGACGGATGTGCTCGCCGGAGTAACGCACGCCCTTGCCCTTGTAGGGCTCGGGCTTGCGCAGCTTGCGGATCTTGGCCGCAACCTCGCCGACAAGCTGCTTGTCGATGCCGACGACGCCGAGCTTGGTCGGGCCCTCGACGGTGAAGGTGATGCCCTCGGGGGCGTCGAAGATGATCGGGTGCGAGTAGCCGAGCTGGAACTCCAGCTGGGTCGGGCCCTTGGGCAGGACGCGGTAACCGACGCCCACGATCTCGAGCTTCTTCTCGTAGCCCTCGGTGACGCCCACCACCATGTTGTTGATGAGCGTGCGGGTCAGGCCGTGGAGCGAGCGGCTGTTGCGCTCGTCGTCGGGACGCTGCACCTCGAGGATGCCGTCCTCGCCCTTGGCGACCGTGATCGGCGCGGCGATGGTGTGCGACAGGGTGCCCTTGGGCCCCTTGACCGTCACCAGCGACTCGTCGATCGCGACGTCGACACCGGACGGGACCGCGATGGGGAGCTTGCCAATGCGCGACATGCTTCTCTCTCTTCCTGGTCTCAGTTGGTCCGGGTCACCAGACGTAGGCGAGGACTTCGCCGCCCACGCCCTTCTGGTTCGCCTGGCGGTCGGTCAGCAGTCCCTGCGACGTCGAGATGATCGCGACGCCGAGGCCACCGAGGACCTTGGGCAGGTTGGTGCTCTTGGCGTAGACGCGCAGGCCGGGCTTGCTGATGCGGCGCACGCCGGCGATCGAGCGCTCCCGGTTGCGGCCGTACTTGAGCGTCACGGTCAGCGTCTTGCCGACCGAGGGCTCGCCCTCGGCGGTGACGTTGTCGGCGACGTCGTAGGAGGTGATGTAACCCTCCTGCTTGAGGATCTCCGCGAGGCCGGCCTTCATCTTGCTGTAGGGCATCGACACCGCGTCGTGGTACGCCTGGTTGGCGTTGCGCAGACGCGTGAGCATGTCTGCGATCGGGTCAGTCATCGTCATGATGTGGTTCTTTCTCGTCGTGGTTTCCCGCAGGCATCACAGCCGGGGGACCTTCAACGGGTGTGAGTGATTACCAGGAGGACTTGGTGACGCCGGGGAGCTCGCCGCGGTGGGCCATCTCCCGCAGGCAGATCCGGCACAGGCCGAACTTGCGGTAGACGGCCTTCGGGCGACCGCAGCGCTGGCAGCGGGTGTAGCCGCGGACAGCGAACTTCGGCTTGCGGGCGGCCTTGACCTTGAGAGCAGTCTTCGCCATGTCAGTTCTCCTTGAACGGGAAGCCGAGCTGCTTGAGCAGCGCCCGACCCTCGTCGTCGTTGGTGGCGGTGGTCACGATGGTGATGTCCATACCGCGCGACCGGTCGATCCTGTCCTGGTTGATCTCGTGGAACATGACCTGCTCGGTGAGACCGAAGGTGTAGTTGCCACGACCGTCGAACTGCTTCGGCGAGAGGCCGCGGAAGTCGCGGATGCGGGGCAGGGCCAGGGACAGCAGGCGGTCCAGGAACTCCCACATGCGGTCGCCGCGCAGGGTGACGTGCGCGCCGATCGGCATGCCCTCGCGCAGCTTGAACTGCGCGATCGACTTGCGGGCCTTGGTCACGGACGGCTTCTGGCCGGTGATCGCGGTGAGGTCGCGGATCGCGCCCTCGATCAGCTTCGAGTCGCGAGCAGCCTCGCCGACGCCCATGTTGACCACGATCTTGGTCAGGCCGGGCACCTGCATGATGTTGGCGATGTCGAACTCGGAGCGCAGGGCGGGGATGATCTCCTCGCGGTAGCGCGCCTTGAGACGGGGAATCTCAGTGGTCTGGGTCTCGGCCATCTCAGATCTCCTTGCCGGACTTGCGGGACACGCGGACGGACCGGGTCGCGGAGTAGGTCGAGCCGTCGGGACGGCGCTTGGTGACCTCGTCGCGGCGGAAGCCGACACGCGTGACGCCGTCGCCCTCGACGAGCATCACGTTGGAGACGTGGATGGGCGCCTCGCGGGTGATGATGCCGCCGGTGGTGTTGGTCTGCTGCACGGACTTGGTGTGGCGCTTGACGAGGTTGACACCCTCGACGATCACGCGGTCCTCCTCGCGGAGCACCGAGATGACCTTGCCCTGGGCACCCTTGTCCTTGCCAGCGATCACCTTGACGGTGTCGCCCTTCTTGATGTTCATGTCCTTACCCATCTTCAGAGCACCTCCGGGGCGAGCGAGATGATCTTCATGAAGCGCTTCTCGCGCAGCTCGCGGCCGACGGGGCCGAAGATGCGCGTGCCACGGGGCTCGCCGTCGTTCTTGAGGATGACGGCGGCGTTCTCGTCGAAGCGGATGTAGGAACCGTCGGCGCGGCGACGCTCCTTGACGGTGCGCACGATCACGGCCTTGACGACGTCGCCCTTCTTGACGTTGCCACCGGGGATCGCGTCCTTGACGGTGGCGACGATGACGTCACCGATGCCGGCGTAGCGACGCCCAGAGCCACCGAGAACACGGATGCAGAGGATCTCCTTCGCACCGGTGTTGTCGGCGACCTTGAGTCGCGACTCCTGCTGGATCATTGATTTCTCCTGGTTGTCGAGCTGGTTCTCGCCCCCTCAGAGGGGAGCGAGCCTGGCCGAACTGATATGTGGAAACTTGTGCTCGAGGCCGGGGGGCCTCAGGTCACTTGGCCTTCTCCAGCACCTCGACGAGGCGCCAGCGCTTGGTGGCCGACAGCGGACGGGTCTCCATGATGAGGACCCGGTCGCCGATGCCGCACTGGTTGGTCTCGTCGTGCGCCTTCAGACGCGACGTCTTGCGCAGCACCTTGCCGTAGAGGGCGTGCTTCACGCGGTCCTCGACGGCGACGACGATGGTCTTGTCCATCTTGTCGCTGACGACGAGGCCCTCGCGGACCTTGCGCTGGTTGCGCTCGTCGACCGACTGGGTCGCAGTGTTCTCGCTCATGCCTTCGCCTCTTCGTTGGTGCCCGGAGTGGTGCGGATGCCGAGCTCGCGCTCGCGGACCACGGTGTAGATGCGGGCGATGTCCTTCTTGACCACGCGCAGGCGGCCGTTGCTCTCCAGCTGGCCGGTCGCGGCCTGGAACCGGAGGTTGAAAAGCTCCTCCTTGGCCTCGCGCAGCTTGGCCTCGAGGGCGGGTGCGTCGAGCTCGTCGAGCTCGTGGGCGTTCAGCTTGGTAGCCATCAGAATTCACCGGCCTCACGGGAGATGAACCGGCACTTCATCGGGAGCTTGTGCATCGCACGGCGCATGGCCTCGCGAGCAGTCACCTCGTCCACACCGGAGAGTTCGAACATGACGCGGCCGGGCTTGACGTTGGCAACCCACCACTCGGGGGAACCCTTGCCTGAACCCATGCGGGTCTCGGCAGGCTTCTTGGTCAGCGGACGGTCCGGGTAGATGTTGATCCAGACCTTGCCGCCACGCTTGATGTGGCGGGTCATGGCGATACGGGCCGACTCGATCTGTCGGTTGGTCACGTAGTGACCCTCGATCGCCTGGATGCCGAAGTCACCGAACGCCAGCGTGGTGCCACCCTTGGCAGCGCCACGACGCTTGGGGTGGTGCTGCTTGCGGTGCTTGACGCGACGGGGCATCAACATGAGGTTCAGGCCTCCTGTCCGGTGCTCGGTGCAGCCTCGGCAGCCGGGGCCGCAGAGGTCTCAGCAGCGCCCTCGGCGCGAGGAGCGCGGTCGCCGCGCGAGCCACGGCTCGGACGCTCGCCGCCACGGGTGTTGGGACGACCGCCGCGGCCGGGGGCACCGGCGCGGGCAGCCTGCTGGGCCTGGCGCTCGGCACGGGTGCCGGCGACCTCGCCCTTGTAGATCCAGACCTTCACGCCGATGCGGCCGAAGGTCGTACGGGCCTCGTAGAAGCCGTAGTCGATGTCGGCGCGGAGGGTGTGCAGGGGCACGCGGCCCTCGCGGTAGAACTCCGTGCGCGACATCTCGGCGCCGTTGAGGCGACCCGAGCACTGGATCCGGATGCCCTTGGCACCGGAGCGCATCGAGGTCTGCATCGCCTTGCGCATCGCGCGACGGAACTGCACACGACCCGAGAGCTGCTCGGCGACACCCTGGGCAACCAGCTGCGCGTCGATCTCGGGGTTCTTGACCTCGAGGATGTTGAGCTGGACCTGCTTGCCGGTGAGCTTCTCGAGCTCGCCGCGGATGCGGTCCGCCTCGGCGCCGCGGCGGCCGATGACGATGCCGGGACGCGCGGTGTGGATGTCCACCCGGACGCGGTCACGCGTGCGCTCGATCTCGACCTTGGAGATGCCGGCCCGCTCCATGCCCTTGGAGAGCAGCTTGCGGATGGCGACGTCCTCACCGACGTACGACTTGTAGAGCTTGTCGGCGTACCAACGGCTCTTGTGGTCGGTGGAGATGCCCAGGCGGAACCCGTTCGGGTTGATCTTCTGGCCCATCAGGCACCCTTTCCGTTCTTCGAGGCGCGGGCCTTCTTGCCCGGCGCGGTGAGCACGTCAGCCGGCTGCACCGCGAGGGTGATGTGGCTCGTGCGCTTGTTGATGCGGGTCGCCCGACCCTGAGCACGCGGACGCCAACGCTTCATCGTCGGGCCCTCGTCGACCATCGCGACGGAGAGGACCAGGTCGGCCCGGTTGAGGCCCTCGGTCGTCTCGGCGTTGGCGACGGCGCTCTCCAGCACCTTGTAGACGGTCTCGGAGGCGGCCTGCGGCGCGAACTGCAGCAGGGTCAGGGCCTCGTCGACCTGGAGGCCGCGGACCATGTCGACGACACGGCGGGCCTTCATCGGGGTGATCCGCACGTAGCGTGCGCTCGCGTACGCACCCGGCTGGTCGCCGAGCAGCGTGGTGCGGCGCGCACTGGTGCGGCTGCGCTCGGTGGTGCTCATCGACGGCGTCCCTTCCGGTCTTCCTTGACGTGCCCGCGGTAGGTGCGGGTGGGGGCGAACTCCCCGAGCTTGTGGCCGACCATGGAGTCGGTCACGAAGACCGGGACGTGCTTGCGACCGTCGTGCACAGCGATGGTGTGGCCGATCATGTCGGGCACGATCATCGACCGGCGCGACCAGGTCTTGATGACGTTGTGGCTGCCCTTCTCGTTCTCGGCGTCCACCTTCTTCTGAAGGTGGCCGTCGACGAAGGGGCCCTTCTTGAGGCTGCGAGGCATGTCGGTTACTTCCTACCCTTGCCGGACTTGCGGCGACGAATGATCTGGGAGTCGCTGGCCTTGCGCTTGCGCGTGCGGCCCTCGGGCTTGCCCCAGGGGGAGACGGGGTGGCGACCACCGGACGTCTTGCCCTCACCACCACCGTGCGGGTGGTCGACCGGGTTCATGACGACACCGCGGACGGTCGGGCGAACGCCCTTCCACCGCATGCGGCCGGCCTTGCCCCAGTTGATGTTCGACTGCTCGGCGTTGCCGACCTCGCCGATCGTGGCGCGGCAGCGCACGTCCACGAAGCGCATCTCGCCCGAAGGCATGCGCAGCGTGGCGCGGCTGCCCTCGCGGGCGACCAGCTGGGCCGAGTTGCCGGCCGAGCGGGCGATCTTCGCGCCGCCGCCCGGACGCAGCTCCACGCAGTGGATGGTCGTACCGACCGGGATGTTGCGCAGGGGCAGGTTGTTGCCGGGCTTGATGTCGGCGTTGGGGCCGGACTCCACCGCGGTGCCCTGGGTCAGACCCTTGGGCGCGACGATGTAGCGCTTCTCGCCGTCGGCGTAGTGCAGCAGCGCGATGCGCGCGGTGCGGTTGGGGTCGTACTCGATGTGAGCGACCTTCGCCGGGACGCCGTCCTTGTCGTAGCGACGGAAGTCGATGATGCGGTAGGCGCGCTTGTGACCGCCACCCTTGTGCCGGGTGGTGATGCGGCCCTGGTTGTTGCGGCCACCGTTCTTCGGCAGCGGGCGCGTCAGCGACTTCTCGGGCGTCGACCGGGTGATCTCGACGAAGTCGGCCACCGACGAGCCACGACGGCCCGGGGTGGTCGGCTTGTACTTGCGGATAGCCATATCAGTTCCTAGTCAGGAGCCCGGTCAGGAGACCGGACCTCCGAAGATGTCGATGCGGTGACCCTCGGCGAGGCTGACGATTGCGCGCTTGGTGTTGGGACGCTTGCCCAGGCCGTACTTGGTGCGGCGCGTCTTGCCCTGGCGGTTGATCGTGTTGACCGAGGTGACCTTGACGTCGAAGACCTTCTCGACCGCGATCTTGATCTCGGTCTTGTTGGCGTCCGGGTGGACGATGAAGGTGTACTTGTTGGCGTCGAGCAGGCCGTAGCTCTTCTCCGACACGACCGGGGCGATCAGGATGTCGCGGTGGTCCTTGTGCAGGGTGCTCACTTGTCGCTCTCCTTCTCGTCGGCGCGGGTCAGGCCAGCGGCCTCGGCGTCCTCGGTGGACTTGAACCAGAAGTCGCCACCGGAGACGTCGTAGGCGGAGTCGCCCTCGACGAGGTAGGTGCCGGACTGCAGGCCCTGGACGTCGTAGCCCTTGGGGTTCTTGCCGCTCTTGAGCGGGGCCTTCGCGCCGGCCGGCAGGGCCGGCTCGTCGGTGGCCTGCTCGGAGGCGGGCGCAGCAGCCGACTCGGTCTTCGCGGCCGGAGCAGCGGAGGCGCCACCCACGAAGACGTCGTAGGCACCCTTGGTGAAGACCACGTCATCGGCGTTGAGCACGTCGTAGGTGTTGAGCTGGTCGACGGCGACGATGTGGACCTCGGGCGCGTTGCGCAGCGAGAGCCAGGTGATCGCGTCGGAACGCTCGAGCACCACGAGGTAGCCCACGCGGTCGGTCAGCGAGACCAACGAGGCCAGCGCGGCCTTGGTGGAGGGCTTGTCGCCCGACACCAGGGCGTCGACCACGTGGACGCGGTCGTTGCGGGCCCGGTCGGAGAGGGCACCGCGCAGGGCGGCGGCCTTCATCTTCTTGGGGGTGCGCTGGTCGTAGCTGCGCGGCTGCGGGCCGTGGACGATGCCACCGCCGGCGAACTGCGGCGCGCGGGTCGAGCCCTGGCGGGCGCGACCGGTGCCCTTCTGCTTGTAGGGCTTGCGTCCACCACCGCGGACCTCGCCGCGACGCTTGGTGGAGTGCGTGCCCTGACGCGCAGCGGCCTGCTGGGCCACGACGACCTGGTGGATCAGGGGAATGTTGACCTCGACGTCGAAGATCTCGGCGGGGAGGTCGACCTTGACGGTCTTGACAGCCATGCTCAGGCCTCCTGCGTCTTCTTGGCGGCCGAGCGAAGGACGACGAGACCGTTCTTGGGGCCAGGAATGGCGCCCTTGATCAGGATCAGGCCCTTGTCGGCGTCGACGGCGTGCACCGTCAGGTTCTGGGTGGTCACCGTGTCGTTGCCCATGCGGCCCGCCATGCGGGTGCCCTTGAACACGCGACCCGGGGTGGCGCAGGCGCCGATGGAGCCCGGCTTGCGGTGGTTGCGGTGCGCGCCGTGTGAGGCGGAGACACCGTGGAAGCCGTGACGCTTCATGACACCGGCGAAGCCCTTGCCCTTGCTGGTGCCGGTCACGTCGATCTCCTCGCCTGCGGCGAAGGTCTCGACGGTCAGCTCCTGGCCCACGGTGTAGGCGGCAGCGTCAGCGGTGCGGATCTCCACCATGTGGCGGCGGGGGGTGACCCCGGCCTTGGCGAAGTGACCGGCGTCGGGCGAGTTCACCTTGCGGGCCTCGATCTCGCCGAAGCCGACCTGGATGGCGTTGTAGCCGTCCACCTCGGGCTGGCGGATCTGGGTGACCACGTTGGTGCTCGCGGCGATCACGGTCACGGGGACGACCTTGTTGTTCTCGTCCCACAGCTGGGTCATGCCGAGCTTGGTGCCCAGCAGGCCCTTCACGTTGCGTTCGAAAGTCTTAGCCATGTCGCGCCTCAGAGCTTGATCTCGATGTCGACACCGGCAGGCAGGTCGAGACGCATCAGCGAGTCGACGGTCTTCGGCGTCGGGTCGATGATGTCGATCAGACGCTTGTGCGTCCGCATCTCGAAGTGCTCGCGGGAGTCCTTGTACTTGTGGGGCGAACGGATGACGCAGTACACGTTCTTCTCGGTCGGCAGCGGCACAGGGCCGGCGACCTTCGCACCCGTACGGGTGACGGTGTCCACGATCTTCCGCGCCGAGGTGTCGATCACCTCGTGGTCATAGGCCTTGAGCCTGATGCGGATCTTCTGTCCCGCCATAGGTCCCTGTCCTCTTCGATCTCGTACGCCTGGTCTGGTTTCGGCTCCCGGCCCCTGGTGGGCGAGCGCCGCCTGTCTCTCCTCCACCCTCCGACCCCCGCGGTCGGGCGTGTCGCGCCCCCAACTGAAAACATTGGGCCTCGTGACACGACCCCGGGAGGTCGGTGTAGCTCTGGGTGGCACCCGACGGTTGTCGGATCTGGTCGAGTCTCCGATCACCATGTGATCCGGTGCGGTGCACGCAGACGACTGGCTCGATCAAAGGAGACGCGATTCAGAAGTCAAGGTGTGCCGCACCCCGGCGACCCGCCGGAGCAACCGGAACATCTTGACAGACTCCGCACGCCCACGCCAAATCGCAATGACGGTGGAGCACGTGGCCCGCTCCCGATGTCCCGGGAAGTCGCCAGCCTACGCTCCGGGGCGCACGGACGGCGAACCGGCGCCGCTCGAGCAAGGCCCTTGCGGCGCCCCCGGGGCCGACCTACCGTCGGAGGATGGCCGGCCTGGTCGCGCTCGTCCTACGGGGCGTGCGCACGCGCCTCTCCCCTCCCCCGCCGGAGCCGTCGGTCCCGGCGATCGAGGAGCTCGCGGCCGCCCTGCGCCGCGTCCGGCCGCTGGTGCTCGCACCGGCGCCCGGGACGCCGATGGCCCGCCGGCGCGGGACCACGGCGGCGTACGACGACCTGCTGGGCCAGGCGGCACGCGCCCTCAGGGTGCCGGACCTGCTCACCGACCTGCGCGAGGGGACCGACCGCGAGGCCGAGCGGCTGCGGCTCGAGCACTTGCTGCGCGAGGCGGGCCTGGTGCTCGATCAGCCCCGGTCGGACCGGCGGTAGCAGAAGTCAACGATGTCGCGCTCGACGTCGCGGCCCTTGCGCTCGAACCGGGTCACCGGCCGCTCGTCCCACCGCTCCGCGGGGCCGCCCTCCAGGGTCGGTTCGGCGTCGAGGACCTCGCGCATCTGGTCGGCGTAGTCCGCCCAGTCGGTGGCCAGCCGCCACGCGCCGCCCGGCACCAGCCGGGACGAGGCGAGCGCGGCGTTGGCCGGGTTGACCAGCCGCCGCTTGCGGTGCTTGGTCTTGCGCCACGGGTCGGGGAAGAAGGTCCACAGCTCGGCGACGCTGGCCGGGCCGAGCAGGTTCTCCAGGGTCCAGACCGCGTCGACGGAGCAGAACCGCACGTTGTCGGCCCCCGCCTCGGCGACGCGCCACAGCGAGTCGGCGATGCCGGGGAGCCACACCTCGAGGGCCAGCACGTCGTGGTCGGGGCGCGCGGCAGCCAGCACCGAGGTCGCCTCGCCGATGCCCGGGCCGATCTCGACGATCAGCGGCGCCTCACGGCCGAACCACTCCGCGAGGGCGAAGCCGGGCCGGTCGACGGCCTCCTCGGGGATCACCCAGTCGGCGTGGTGGGCGGCCCACGACTCCGCCTGTCGCGGCGTGAACCGGTTGCCCCGCCGCGAGTAGGTGAGCACCTCCCGCATCCGGCGTCCGTCCGCGGTCAGCTTGTGGTGCGGGCGGGCGGGGCGTAGGGCGTCGTTCACGGGCCCATCCTCCCCGCTCCCCCGGGTCGGACGCACATCAGCGCGCGCGGGTCAGAGGTGCTCGAGGGCTCCGGTCAGCACCGAGCGCAGTCGCTGCTCGATGTCGTCGAACTCCGGCTGGCCGATGATGAGCGGCGGGGCGAGCTGGATGACGGGGTCGCCGCGGTCGTCGGCGCGGCAGTAGAGACCGGCCTCCCAGAGCGCGCCGGAGAGGTAGCCGCGCAGCAGCCGCTCCGACTCGGCGTCGTCGAACGTCTCCTTGGTCTCGCGGTCCTTGACCAGCTCGATGCCGTAGAAGTAGCCGTGGCCGCGCACGTCGCCGACGATCGGGATGTCGAGGAGCTTCTCCAGGGTCGCCCGGAACGCGGGGGCGTTCTGCTGGACGTGGTCGGTGAGGCCCTCGCGCTCGAAGATGTCGAGGTTGGCCATCGCCACCGCCGAGGAGACCGGGTGCCCCCCGAAGGTGTAGCCGTGGGCGTAGGCCGTCGTGCCCGACCTGAACGGCTCGAACAGCCGGTCGCTGGCGATCATCGCCCCGATCGGCGAGTAGCCGGAGGTCATGCCCTTGGCGCAGGTGATGATGTCGGGCTGGTAGCCGAACTCGGCCGCGCCGAACATCTCCCCCACGCGCCCGAAGGCACAGATGACCTCGTCGGAGACGAGCAGGACGTCGTACTCGTCGCAGATCTCGCGGACCCGCTCGAAGTAGCCGGGCGGCGGCGGGAAGCAGCCGCCGGCGTTCTGTACGGGCTCGAGGAAGACGGCGGCGACGGTGTCGGGGCCCTCGAACTCGATCGCCTCGGCGATGCGGTCCGCGGCCCAGCGGCCGAAGGCCTTCTCGTCGTCGCCGATGTACTCCGGGCGGCGGTAGAAGTTGGTGTTGGGGACCTTGTGGGCGCCCGGCACGAGCGGCTCGAACATCTCCTTCAGCGGCGGGATGCCGGTGATGGACAGCGCACCCTGCGGGGTGCCGTGGTAGGCCACGGCGCGGGAGATGACCTTGTGCTTGTTGGGCTTGCCGGTGAGCTTGAAGTACTGCTTGGCCAGCTTCCACGCGGACTCGACGGCCTCGCCGCCGCCGGTGGTGAAGAAGACGCGGTTGAGGTCGCCGGGCGCCATCGCGGCGATGCGGTCGGCGAGCTCGACGGCACGCGGGTGCGCGAAGGACCAGAGCGGGAAGAACGCCAGCTCCTTGGCCTGCTTCGCGGCCGCCTCGGCCAGCTCCTCGCGGCCGTGACCGACCTGGACGACGAACAGGCCGGCCAGCCCGTCGATGTACTCGCGACCGTGGCTGTCCCAGATCTTGTGGCCCTCGCCCTTCACGATCAGCGGCATCTCGCCGCCGTTCTCGTAGGTCGAGTGCCGCGTGAAGTGCAACCAGAGGTGGTCGCGGCCGGCGGCCTGGTAGTCGAAGGACTCGTCGTAGGGCTTGCCCTCGGTGGAGTGGAGGCTCATCTCGTTCCCCAGTTGTAGTGCTGCTTGTTGAGCTTGAGGTAGACGAAGGTCTCCGAGGAGACCACGCCCTCGAGCTCGCGGACCTGACGGATGACGTCGAGCAGGTGCGGGTCGTCCTCGCACACCACCTCGACGAGGAGGTCGAAGCTGCCGGCGGTGGTGACCACGTAGTCGACCTCCGGCACCTCGGCCAGGCGATCGCCGACCTTCATCGGGTCGCCCTCGGTGCGGACGCCGATCATGGCCTGGCGGGTGAAGCCGACCTGGGTGGGGTCGGTGACCGCGACGACCTGCATCACCTCGGAGTCGAGCAGCTTCTGGACCCGGGCCCGGGCGGCCGCCTCCGACAGCCCGACCGCCTTGGCGATCGCGGCGTAGGAGATCCGGCCGTCCTCCTGGAGCAGCTCGATGATGCGCTTGGCGGTCGCGTCGAGGCGGACCTGTCCCTCACCCATGCTCGTGCCCCATGCGCTCGCTCATGGCGCCATGGTGGACGGGACATCGCCCGTTCGCAAGTCACCGAGCGTGGAATCCGCATTTCCGGACTGTTAATTCCGCGATTCCCGCACAATCTTCGGCAACAAGTATGGCGATTGCGGGCCCACCCGTCCTAGTCTCCCCTCACCGCACCCGACCGGGAGGACCCCGTGACCAGCCCACGCACGCTGCGCAACTTCATCGGTGGCACGTACGTCGACGGCAGCGCCGGCGCAACGAGCGACGTCGTCGACCCGACGACCGGCCAGGTCGTCGCCCAGGCGCCCGTCAGCGGGGCGGAGGAGGTGGACGCGGCCTACGAGGCCGCCGACCGCGCCTTCGGCGAGTGGGGGCGTACGACGCCCAGCGAGCGCCAGCAGGCGCTGCTGAAGATCGCCGACGCGATCGAGTCCCACGCCGAGGAGCTGATCGACCTCGAGTCGGCCAACACCGGCAAGATCAAGGCGCTCACCGCGAGCGAGGAGATCCCGCCGATGGTGGACCAGCTCCGGTTCTTCGCCGGGGCGGCCCGCGTGCTGGAGGGCAAGGCGGCGGGCGAGTACATGGCGGGGCACACCTCGTGGATCCGTCGCGAGCCGATCGGCGTCGTCGGCCAGGTCACCCCGTGGAACTACCCGTTGCTGATGGCCGTGTGGAAGATCGGCCCGGCCCTCGCCGCCGGCAACACGGTCGTCCTCAAGCCCAGCGACACCACCCCCGAGGGCACGCTGCGGCTGGCCGAGCTCGCCTCCGAGTTCCTCCCGGCCGGGACGCTCAACGTCGTCACCGGCGACCGCGAGACCGGCCGCCTCCTCGTCGAGCACCCGACGCCCGGGCTCGTCGCGATCACCGGATCGGTCCGCGCCGGCGCCGAGGTCGCGGCGAGCGCCGCCCCGCAGGTCAAGCGGGTGCACCTCGAGCTGGGCGGCAAGGCGCCGGTCGTGGTCTTCGACGACGCCGACATCGAGGCCGCCGTCGAGGGCATCGCGATCGCCGGCTACTTCAACGCCGGCCAGGACTGCACGGCCGCCACCCGCGTCCTGGTCGCCCCCGGCATCCACGACGACTTCGTGGCGGCGCTCGCGGACTACGCGAGGGGCTCGGCACCGGTGGGCCTGCCCGACGACGAGGACGCCCTCTTCGGCCCCGTCAACAACGCCACGCAGCTGGCCCGGGTGAGCCGGTTCATCGAGGACCTGCCGTCCCACGCGACCGTGTCGGCGGGCGGCAACCGTCGTACGGACCTCGGCGACGGCTACTTCCTCGAGCCCACCGTCCTGTCCGGCCTGCGCCAGGACGACGAGGCGATCCAGAACGAGATCTTCGGCCCCGTCATCACGGTCCAGCGCTTCACCGACGAGGAGGAGGCGCTCCGCTGGGCCAACGGCGTCGACTACGGCCTGGCGTCGTCGGTGTGGACCAAGGACTTCGGCCGGGCGATGCGGATGTCGAAGGCGCTCGACTTCGGCTGCGTGTGGATCAACACCCACATCCCGCTCGTCGCGGAGATGCCGCACGGCGGCTACAAGAAGTCCGGCTACGGCAAGGACCTCTCGATGTACGGCTTCGAGGACTACACGCGCATCAAGCACGTCATGGCCAACATCGAGGGCTGAGCGGCGAGCGACCACATGGCGAGCACCATTGTCGACACAGCCACGACCACCACACCTGCACGACTCGGGGGCGAAGCGGAGGAGATGCACCGATGAGACCCATCCCGCGCCGACGGCGCCCCCAGTCCGCGCCGGCCGCAGCCCTGACCGCGGCCGCCTCAGGCGGGCTCAGCCGCCGGGCGCTGCTCGGCACCGGCGTCGCGGCGGGCGCCGGCCTGGCGCTCACCGGGTGCGCCCCGCCCGAGCCGCCCGCGGCCGGAGGCATCGCCAGCCTCGACCTGCCCACCGACGTCTCCGACAAGGAGAAGACGCTCAAGTGGGCCAACTGGACGGCGTACCTCGACATGAACGGCAAGGAGACGACGTCCCCGACCCTCTCGGCCTTCATCGAGCAGTCGGGCATCGACGTCGACTACTTCGAGGAGATCGACGACAACGACTCCTACTACGCCAAAGTCGGCCCGCAGCTGCGTGCCGGTCAGGACATCGACCGCGACATCATCACGCTGACCGACTGGATGGCAGCCCGGCTCATCCGAGACCAGGTCGTCCAGCCGCTCGAGCTGATCCAGATGCCCAACGTGGTGAGCAACCTCCTGCAGCCGCTCAAGGACGCCTCCTTCGACCCCGGCCGGCTCCACTCGATCACGTGGCAGAGCGGCTTCGCGGGCATCGGCTACAACAAGGAGAAGGTCGGTCGCGAGCTGAAGTCCCTCGACGACCTGTGGACCGACGACCTCAAGGGCCGCGTCGTCGTGCTCTCCGAGTTCCGCGACACCGCCGGCCTGGTCATGCAGTCCCAGGGCGTCGACATCGAGAGCGACTGGGGGCAGGCGGAGTTCGAGAAGGCGCTCGACTTCATCGAGCAGAAGATCGACGAGGGCTACATCCGCAAGGTGAAGGGCAACTCCTACATGGAGGACCTCACCAGCGGCAACGCGGTGGCCGGCATCACGTGGAGCGGTGACATCTTCGTC
Organism: Nocardioides sp. P5_E3; assembly: GCF_054049275.1. Lineage (NCBI taxonomy): Bacteria > Bacillati > Actinomycetota > Actinomycetes > Propionibacteriales > Nocardioidaceae > Nocardioides > Nocardioides sp. P5_E3. The sequence goes on along the minus strand of NZ_JBFUMR010000014.1, from coordinate 23,940 downwards.
CTCGCCGCCGACACCAAGGACCCCAACTGGACCTTCACCCTGCCGGAGTCAGGCGGCACGCTCTGGTCGGACAACCTGATGGTCCCGATCACCTCGACCCACCGCTCGAACGCCCAGCGGCTGATGGACTACTACTACGAGCCGGCGGTCGCGGCGCAGGTGGCGGCGTGGGTCAACTACGTGTGTCCCGTCGAGGGCGCCCAGGCCGAGATGGAGAAGATCGACCCCGAGCTCGCCGAGAGCCCGTGGATCTTCCCGAGCGTCGAGTTCATCGAGGACAACAACGTCCAGCAGTTCCGGGTGCTCGACGCGGACGAGGACATCCTGTACGCCGACCTCTGGTCCACGAAGGTGATGGGGAACTGACATGGCCGGATTTCGCGAAGCGAGCGGCGACCTCCGGCTCGAGGGCGTCACCAAGAGGTTCGGGGACTTCACCGCCGTCGACGGCATCGACCTCCTGGTCCCCCGCGGCTCCTTCTTCGCCCTGCTCGGCCCGTCGGGCTGCGGCAAGACGACCACGCTCCGGATGATCGCCGGCCTCGAGCAGCCCACCGCCGGGCGGGTGACGATCGGTGACACCGACCTGACCGGCTCGCGGCCCTACGAGCGCCCGGTCAACACGGTGTTCCAGTCCTACGCGCTGTTCCCGCACCTGACGATCCGCGACAACGTCGCCTTCGGTCCCAAGCGGCGCAAGGTCGCCGACGCGGCCCAGCGCACCGAGGAGGCGCTGGAGCTGGTGCAGATGTCGTCCTTCGCCGCGCGCAAGCCGTCCCAGCTCTCCGGAGGCCAGCAGCAGCGGGTGGCGCTGGCGCGAGCCCTGGTCAACCACCCGGAGGTGCTGCTGCTGGACGAGCCGTTGGGCGCGCTCGACCTCAAGCTGCGCCGCGAGATGCAGGTCGAGCTCAAGCGCATCCAGACCGAGGTGGGCCTCACCTTCATCCACGTCACCCACGACCAGGAGGAGGCCATGACCATGGCCGACACCGTGGCCGTGATGCACAAGGGCCAGATCGAGCAGCTCGGCGCACCGGAGGAGCTCTACGACCTGCCCCGCACCAAGTTCGTCGCCGACTTCCTCGGGCAGGCCAACACGGGCGTCGGCACCATCAAGGACGTCGACGGCGACCACCTCGTCGTCAACGTGCTCGGCACGCCGGTCAAGATCCTCAAGTCCCGCTCCCAGGTGCACGAGGGCGAGGTGCTCTTCGGCGTCCGGCCGGAGAAGGTCACCGTGTCGCGCAGGCAGCCGGAGGGCGCTGGCAACGACGTCCGGGGCGTGGTGCGCGACGTGTCCTTCCTGGGCGTGGCCACCAGCTACCTGGTCGACATGCCGAGCGGCACGACCTGGAGCTGCTACGAGCAGAACCTCGACGTCGAGCCGCTCGACCTGCGACCCGGCGACGAGGTCTGGCTGACCTGGAACCCCGGGCACGCGTTCGGTGTCCCTGCGGAGGTCTCGTGAGCACCCCAGGCCGTCCTGCGGCACGACTCCCCGGGGACCCCGCATGAGCGCGCTCGCCCAGGTGGCCGGTGACCCGGACCTGGAGCCCGCGCCCGCGGCGCCCGAGGCCAAGCAGCGGTCCTGGACGGCCTACCTGCTGATGCTGCCGGGCGTGCTGTGGCTCGGCGTCTTCTTCCTGCTGCCGCTGGTGCAGCTCGCGTCGGTGAGCCTGCAGAGCCGCTACCCCGGCTTCCCGGGCTACTACTACCGCGACCTCAACTTCTCCAACTACGCCAGCGCCCTCACCGACTACGCCCCGCACTTCGCCCGGTCGTTCCTCTACGCCGGCCTGGCGACCTTGCTGGCGTTCGCGGTGGCGTACCCGCTGGCGTACGCCATGGCGTTCAAGGCCGGGAGGTGGCGCAACCTGATGATGATCTGCGTCATCGCGCCGTTCTTCACCTCGTTCATCCTGCGCACGTTCGCGTGGTCGCAGATCCTCGCGGACGAGGGGTGGGTGGCGAGCGTCCTCAACTTCCTGCACGTCCTCCCCAACGGGCACATCATCAACACCCCCATCGCGGTGGTCGCGGGCCTCACCTACAACTTCCTGCCGTTCATGGTGCTGCCCATCTACGCCTCGCTCGAACGCGCCGACCCGCGCGTCATCGAGGCCGGCGGCGACCTCTACGCCAACGGGTTCACGACCTTCCGGACGGTGACGCTCCCGATCTCGATGCCGGGTGTCCTCGCCGGGACGCTGCTCACCTTCATCCCGGCGGCGGGCGACTTCGTCAACATGGAGCTCCTCGGCCCCCAGCGCGGCAAGATGATCGGCAACGTCATCAACGACCAGTTCCTCGCCGTCCCCGGCGGCTACCCGGTGGCGGCGGCGCTGTCCTTCACCCTCATGGCCGCGATCCTCGTCCTGGTCTTCCTCTACGTACGCCGCTTCGGCACCGAGGAGCTGGTGTGAGATGACCACGACGACGCGCCCGACCCCACCCGCGACCACGACCCGGCCGACGGCCTACCGGCCGTCCGCCGGCAAGCGCGCCCAGGTCTGGCTGGCCAACCACTTCGCGATGATCAGCGCGATCCTGGTGCTCCTCTACCTCTTCCTCCCGGTCGCCTACACGTTCGCCTTCTCGTTCAACGACCACGGCAAGACCAACATCGTGTGGCAGGGCTTCACGTGGAAGCACTGGCAGGACCCCTGCGGCGTGCAGGGCGTGTGCGAGTCGCTGGTCACCTCGCTCGAGGTCGGCGTGATCTCCACGGTCGTGGCCACGGTCCTCGGCACGCTGATGGCGCTGGCGATGGTCCGCTACCGGTTCCGGGGCAAGGCGGCCAGCAACGTGCTGATCTTCGTGCCGATGGCCACGCCGGAGATCGTCATGGGCGCCGCGCTGCTGACGATCTTCGTGCAGGGCTTCGCCAACATCGGGATCAACCTCGGCTTCGGCACCATCGTCTTCTCGCACATCATGTTCTGCGTGAGCTTCGTGGTCGTCACGGTCAGGGCTCGCATCCAGTCCCTCGACCCACGGATCGAGGAAGCTGCCCAGGACCTCTACGCGAGCCCGATGCAGACCTTCTGGAAGGTGACCTTCCCGCTGATCCTGCCCGGCATCGCCGGTGCGGCGATGCTCGCCTTCTCGCTGTCCTTCGACGACTTCATCATCACCAACTTCGTCTCCGGCAACGAGTCGACGTTCCCCAAGTTCGTCTACGTCGCCTCGCGGCGCGGCATCCCCGCCGAGGCCAACGTCATCGGCTTCTCGATGTTCGTGATCGCCGTCCTGCTCGTCGTGGGCGCACAGGCCGTGAGCTCGCTGCGGGCCTCGAAGTACAAGAGCTGACCCCCTTCCCCACTAGGAGAGATCGAGTGCCTGAACCCATGCGCGTGCTGATGGTCGGTGCCGGTGGCGTCGGTGACGCCGCGGCCCGGATCGCGGTGGAGCGCGACTTCTTCGAGGCCTGGGTGGTGGCCGACTACGACGTCGAGCGGGCCGAGCGCACCGTCGAGGCGGCACGCGGACGTCGTACGGGCGAGGAGCGCTTCAGCGCCGCGCAGGTCGACGCCTCCGACGCCGAGGCGGTGACCGCGCTCGCCCGCGAGGTCCGGGCCACCCACGTCTTCAACGCCGTGGACCCGCGGTTCGTGATGCCCATCTTCACCGGGGCGCTCGCCGCGGGCGCCGACTACCTCGACATGGCGATGAGCCTGTCCGCGCGCCACCCCGAAGCCCCCTACGAGAAGGTCGGCGTGAAGCTCGGCGACGAGCAGTTCGCCCGGGCCGCGGAGTGGGAGGCGGCGGGGCGGCTCGCCCTCCTCGGCATCGGTGTGGAGCCCGGTCTTTCCGACGTGTTCGCCCGCTACGCCGCCGACGAGCTCTTCGACCACATCGACGAGCTCGGCACCCGCGACGGCGCCAACCTCGTCATCCGCGACGACCACGGCAACGAGGTGTTCGCCCCCGGTTTCTCGATGTGGACCATCATCGAGGAGTGCCTCAACCCGCCCGTGGTGTGGGAGCGGGAGCGGGGCGGTGGCGACCTGGAGGCCGGCTTCTTCACGCTGCCGCCGTTCTCCGAGCCCGAGGTGTTCGACTTCCCCGAGGGCATCGGGCCCGTCGAGTGCGTGCACGTCGAGCACGAGGAGGTGCTCCTCATGCCTCGCTGGGTCGAGGCCGACCGGGTCACCTTCAAGTACGGCCTGGGCGAGGAGATGATCGGCATCCTCCGCACCCTTCACACGCTCGGCCTCGACTCGACCGAGCCGGTGTCGGTCAAGGGGGTGCAGGTCTCGCCCCGCGACGTGGTGGCGGCGTGCCTGCCGGACCCGGCCACGATCGGCCCCCGGATGGAGGGCAAGACGTGCGCCGGGCTCCTCGTCACCGGCACCGGCAAGGACGGCGCACCCCGGTCGACGTACCTCTTCCACGTCGTCGACAACGCCGACTCGATGCGCGACTACGGCGCGCAGTGCGTGGTCTGGCAGACCGCGATCAACCCCGTCGTCGCGCTGGAGCTCCTGGCCGACGGCACCTGGTCGGGCAGCGGCGTCCTGGGGCCCGAGGCCCTGCCGCCGAAGCCCTTCCTCGACCTGCTCGCCGCACCCAAGCCAGAGGGCTACGGCTCTCCCTGGGGGATGGAGAACCGAACATGACGCTCAGCCAGCAACGGATCCTGGCCACCGAGATCCCCGGCCCGCGCTCGCAGGCGCTCCAGGCGCGCAAGGTCGCGGCCGTCTCGGCCGGCATCGGCACGACGCTGCCGGTCTACGTCGAGCAGGCGGGCGGCGGCATCCTGCGCGACGTCGACGGCAACCAGCTGATCGACTTCGGCTCGGGCATCGCCGTCACCACGGTCGGCAACGCCGCCCCGCGCGTGGTCGAGGCGGTGCAGCGCCAGGTCGCCGACTTCACCCACACCTGCTTCATGGTCACGCCCTACGAGGAGTACGTCGCAGTCTGCGAGAAGCTGGCCGACCTGACCCCGGGCGACCACGAGAAGCGGTCGGCGCTCTTCAACTCCGGGGCCGAGGCGGTGGAGAACGCCGTCAAGGTCGCGCGCCACCACACGGGCCGCGACGCGATCGTCGTCTTCGACCACGCCTACCACGGCCGCACCAACCTCACGATGGCGCTGACCGCGAAGAACATGCCTTACAAGCACGGCTTCGGGCCCTTCGCCGGCGAGATCTACCGCGCCCCCATGGCCTACCCCTACCGCTGGCCCGGTGGCGCCGAGGCGTGCGCCGACGAGGCGTTCGAGGCCTTCGTCAACACCGTCCACGCGCAGGTGGGCGAGGACCAGTGCGCCGCCGTGCTGATCGAGCCGATCCAGGGTGAGGGCGGCTTCATCGTGCCGCCGCCGGGCTGGCTGCCGCGCGTCGCCGACTGGTGCCGCGAGCAGGGCATCCTGCTGATCGCCGACGAGATCCAGACCGGCTTCGCGCGCACCGGCGACTGGTTCGCGTCCGACCACGAGGGGGTCGTCCCGGACCTGGTGACCACCGCCAAGGGCATGGCCGGCGGCCTGCCCCTGGCAGCCGTCACGGGTCGTGCGGACGTGATGGACTCCGTCCACGTCGGCGGCCTCGGCGGCACCTACGGCGGCAACCCCGTCGCCTGCGCCGCTGCGCTCGCCGCGATCGAGACCATGGAGGCCGAGGACCTGCCCGCCCGCGCACGTGAGATCGAGGCCGCCTTCCTGCCGCGGCTCCGCGCCCTCGCCGAGCGCCACCCCGACCGGGTGGGCGACGTCCGCGGACGCGGCGCCATGCTGGCGGTCGAGCTGGTCAGCGACGGCCCGGGACGTACGCCGGACGCCGCGCTCGCAGGCGCCGTGCACCGGGCCTGCTCGGCGCAGGGGCTGGTCACGCTGACGTGCGGCACCTTCGGCAACGTGTTCCGGTTCCTGCCACCGCTCGCGATCGGCGACGACCTGCTCGCCGAGGGGCTCGACGTGTTCGAGGCCGCCTTCGAGGAGGCGGTCGGTGGCCCTGGTGGCAGGGTGGGGTGATGGCCGTGACTGACTCCGTGATCGAGACCGTTCCCACCCAGCTCCTCATCGGCGGCGACTGGGTCGACGCCACGGGAGGCGCGACCTTCGAGGTGCACAACCCGGCCGACGCCGGCGTCCTCACGCGCGTCGCCGACGCCAGGCCGGAGGACGGCCAGCGCGCCCTCGCCGCCGCCGCGGAGGCCCAGCAGGAGTGGCGTGCCACCGAGCCGCGCAAGCGGGGCGAGGTGCTGCGCAGCGCGTTCGAGCTGCTCACCGAGCGGGCCGACGACTTCGCCCGGCTGATGACCCTGGAGATGGGCAAGACGCTGGCCGAGGCGAGGGGCGAGGTGACCTACGGCGCCGAGTTCTTCCGGTGGTTCTCCGAGGAGGCCGTCCGCATCCACGGGCGCTACTCCCCCGCGCCCGCCGGCAACACGCGGCTGATCACCATGAAGGGGCCGGTCGGCCCGACGCTGATGATCACGCCCTGGAACTTCCCGCTCGCGATGGGGACCCGCAAGATCGGGCCCGCCATCGCCGCCGGCTGCACGATGGTGGTCAAGCCCGCCGCCGAGACCCCCCTCACGATGCTCGCCCTGGCGGCGCTGCTCGAGGAGGTCGGCCTGCCGGCCGGCGTGCTCAACGTCCTCACCACCACCGACTCCGGCGGCGTCTGCGAGCCGATCATCAAGGACCCGCGTCTCCGCAAGCTCACCTTCACCGGGTCCACCGTGGTCGGCAAGAAGCTCGTCGCCCAGGCCTCCGACCAGCTGCTGCGGGTGTCGATGGAGCTCGGCGGCAACGCACCCTTCCTCGTCTTCGAGGACGCCGACCTCGACGCCGCGGTCGACGGCGCGATGCTGGCCAAGATGCGCAACATCGGCGAGGCCTGCACCTCGGCCAACCGGTTCCTGGTGCACGAGTCGGTCGCCGACGAGTTCTCCCGCCGGTTCGCCGAGCGCATGGGAGCCCTGACGGTCGGGGACGGCACGGAGGACGGGGTGGACGTGGGTCCGCTCATCACCGAGAAGGCCCGCGCCGGCGTCCACGAGCTCGTCGAGGACGCCGTCTCCGCCGGTGCGCGGACGCTCGTCGGCGGCGCGGTCCCCGACGGTGCCGGACACTTCTACCCGCCCACGGTCCTGGTCGACGTACCCGCCTCGGCACGGGTGTTCCGCGAGGAGATCTTCGGGCCGGTCGCGCCGGTCTCCACCTTCGGCGACGAGGACGAAGCGGTCCGGCGGGCCAACGACACCGAGTACGGCCTGGTCGCCTACGTCTTCACCCGCGACCACGCCCGCGTGCTCCGCGTCAGCGAGGCGCTGGACTTCGGCATGGTCGGCGTCAACACCGGCATCGTGTCCAACCCCGCCGCCCCGTTCGGCGGCGTCAAGCACTCGGGGTTCGGCCGCGAGGGCGGCTTCGAGGGCATCGAGGAGTACCTCGAGACCAAGTACGTCGGCAGCGCCTTGTGAGGCGCCCGTGACGACGGTCGACCGGTCCCGGCTGGCCGCCCTGCACGCGGAGGAGGAGCAGCGCTTCGTCGACCTGCACCCCACCTCGGCGCGGCTGGCGAAGGAGGCGGGCGAGCACCTGCTGGCGGGCGTCCCGATGCCGTGGATGACCCGCTGGCCGGGCTCCTTCCCGCTGTTCGTCGAGTCGGCGGCGGGAGGACGCTTCACCGACGTCGACGGCATCGACTTCGTCGACCTGTGCCTCGGCGACACGGGCTCGATGACGGGCCACTGCCTGCCGGCGGTGGCCGAGGCGGTGCGCGAGCGCACCGAGCGTGGCATCACCACGATGCTCCCCTCGACGGACGCCGCGTGGGTCGCCGGTGAGCTCAGCCGCCGCTTCGGCCTGCCCCGGTGGCAGATGGCGATGACGGCCACCGACGCCAACCGCTTCGTGCTCCGGTTCGCCCGCCACCTCACCGGCCGGCCCCGGATCGCGGTGATGGACTGGTGCTACCACGGCACGGTCGACGAGACGCTCGGCGTCCTCGAGCACGGTCGTGCGGGCGACCGGGTCGTCGCGCGGCCCGGCGCGCTGGGACCGCAGGTCGACGTCGCCACCACCACCGCGGTGGTGCCGTTCAACGACCTCGACGCCCTCGACGCGCGGCTCGCGCGGGGCGACGTCGCGTGCCTGCTGATGGAGCCGGCGCTCACCAACATCGGCATCGTGCTGCCCGACGACGGCTACCTCGCCGGCGTCCGGGAGGTGACCCGGCGCCACGGTGTGCTGCTCGTCAACGACGAGACGCACACGATCTGCGCCGGCCCGGGCGGCGCGACCGCAGCCTGGGGCCTCGACCCCGACCTCGTGGTCATCGGCAAGCCCATCGGAGGTGGCATCCCGGTCGCGGCCTACGGCATGACCGAGGAGGTCGCCTCGCGGCTCGAGGGTCCGATGCTCGGGCACGACATCGACGTCGCCGGCGTCGGCGGCACCCTGTCGGGGTCGGCGCTCGCGATGGCCGCCGTGCGGACCACCCTCTCCACCGCCCTGCGGCAGGAGGACTTCGACGTCTCGATCCCGCTCGCCGAGCAGTTCACCGACGGCATCCGGGACGTCATCGCCCAGCACGAGCTGCCGTGGCACGTCCAGCGGCTCGGCTGCCGGGCGGAGTACTGGTTCTGCCCGCCGCCGCGCACCGGCGCGGAGGCCGCGGCCGCCGTCGACGAGGAGCTCGACGCGTTCTTCCACCTCTGGACCGTCAACCGCGGCGTCCTGCTGGCGCCGTTCCACAACATGTCGCTCTTCTCGCCGTTCCACGACCGGTCGGACGTCGACGCGCACACGTCGGCGTTCCGCGGCGCCGTGGAGGCGCTGCTCGGATGACGGGGCGCACGACCGGGCCACGACGCGTCCCCGGCGACGTGCTGGTGCACCTGCGCCGCACGCGCGACCACCTCGACCGGCACTTCGCCGAGCCCTTCGACCTCGACCACCTCGCGCAGCTCGCCGGGATGAGCCGCTACCACTTCATCCGGTCCTTCGCGATGACCTACGGCCCGACGCCGGCGGCGTACCTAGCCGAGCGTCGCGTCGAGCGGGCCCAGGACCTTCTGCGTGCGGCCAACCTGACCGTCACCGAGGTCTGCCACGCCGTCGGCTACAGCAGCCTCGGCTCGTTCAGCTCCCGCTTCCGCGAGATCGTCGGCGAGAGCCCCAGCGACTTCCAGCGGCGCTACGCCGCGGTCGGGAACCCGCGCATCCCCGGGTGCTACGTCTTCATGGCCGGACTCGTCGAGAAGCGCGGTGCTGGCACGACCGCAACGCAGGAGAAGCAGGACGGCGCCGGTCCTTCATAGGCTCGTCGCATGATCACCAACATCTCCCTCATGTCCGTCTGGGTGAAGGACATCGACGAGTCCCTCGCCTTCTACACCGACGTCCTCGGCTTCGAGGTCGGCGACGACCTGCAGCTCGGGCCCGACTTCCGCTGGTGCACGGTCTTCCACTCCAAGCAGCCCGAGGTCCACCTCCACCTGACCACTCCCAGCGGCCCCCTCCCCGACTACCTCATCGAGGCGATGAAGCGCGCGCAGGACGAGGGCGGCCTGCCGGGCATCGGGATGAACGTCGACGACTGCCACGCGACCTACCGGGACCTCAAGGCCAAGGGCGTGGAGTTCCTGCAGGAGCCGGAGGAGCGGCCCTACGGCGTCGAGGCACTGATGCGCGACAACTCCGGCAACTGGATGGTGCTGGTCGAGAAGCGGGACTTCGTCCCGGAGGACTTCGACGGGGTCGACATGGGCTGACGCCCGGAGCGCGCCCGGCGTACCGTGGATGGATGAGGAGCTGGCTCATCACCGTCGGCGCGCTGCTGCTGGCCCTGGTGCTGCTCCGACTGGCCTGCGCCGCCCTCCGGGGCGACCTCGCCGAGTGGCGCAGCGCCCGGGCCGCAGCACGGCGCGCGCGGCGCGCACGGCGGCACGGTGCCGACGTCGTCCCGCTCCACCGACCGGTCGAGAGGGTGGGCGCCGACCTGCGCCGGCTCCACTCCACCTTCCACCGCGGCGGCATGCGCTTCGCGAAGTACGAGGGCTGCCGGCTGGCCTACGACCGGGTCCTCGGCGAGGCCGCCGACATGGCGGGGCGCCCCCACCTGCTGGCCGTCCTCCCGCCCGGCGAGGATCTCGACCACGAGCGCCAGCGGGTGGAGGGACTGCTCGTCCAGCACGGCCTGCTCCCGCCGCCGTACGCCGCCTGACGGGCGCTCCCGGCTCCGCGGGGGTCAGGTCACGGCTCCGGCGTGCTCCCGAGCACTCCGGCCGCCCGGGCCGCGTCGGCGTAGGCCCGGGCCAGCGTCGCGACGGTCTCGTGGGCGTTGAGCCCCGACGGGTTGGGCACCACGAACACCCGCGAGGCGCCCCAGCGGTCGGGCTGCTCGCCGACCCGGGCACGGGGCTCGCCGAACGCCGTGCGGTAGGCGGTGATGCCGGCAACCGCCACGACGGCCGGACGACGCTCTGCCACCAGTGCGTGGAGCCGCTCCCCGCCCTCCCGCAGCTCGGCTGGCGTGAGCTCGTCGGCCCGTGCCGTCGCTCGCGGCGCCACGTTGGTGATGCCGATCCCCTGCCGCCGGAGCAGGTCGCGGTCCTCGTCGGTCATGCCCGCTGCCGGGTCGATCGGGGACGTGAGGACCCCGGCGCGCAGCAGCGCGGGGTAGAACCGGTTGCCGGGGCGGGCGAAGTGGGACTGCGTGGCGGCGGTCCACAGGCCCGGGTTGATGCCGACGAACAGCAGCCGCAACGGCTGGCCGGCGGACGGGAGGAGGTCGGGGACCTCCACGTCGCGGAAGGTCTCGAGCTCGGCCCTGGTGAACCCCATGGCTGACATCCTGCCGGGCGGGTCCGACCCGGGACGCGCGAGACCCCGCCTCCCTTGCGGGAGACGGGGTCTCGGTGTGGTGCTGGTGCGCCCTCAGGCGCTCAGATCACTTGGTGATCTTGACGACGCGGCCGGCGCCGACCGTGCGGCCACCCTCGCGGATGGCGAAGCGCAGGCCCTCGTCCATCGCGATGGGCTGGATGAGCTCCACCGACATCTCGGTGTTGTCACCCGGCATGACCATCTCGGTGCCCTCGGGCAGGGTCACAACACCGGTCACGTCAGTCGTACGGAAGTAGAACTGGGGACGGTAGTTGTTGAAGAACGGCGTGTGACGGCCGCCCTCGTCCTTGCTGAGGATGTAGACCGAGGCCTCGAAGTTCGTGTGAGGCGTCGTGGTGCCCGGCTTGATGACGACCATGCCGCGCTCGATGTCCTCGCGCTTGGTGCCACGGAGGAGCAGACCGACGTTCTCGCCCGCCTGGCCCTCGTCGAGGAGCTTGCGGAACATCTCGACACCGGTGACGGTCGACTTCTGGGCGGTCTCGCGGATGCCGATGATCTCGACCTCCTCGTTGACCTTGACGATGCCGCGCTCGATGCGACCGGTGATGACGGTGCCACGACCAGTGATCGTGAAGACGTCCTCGACGGGCATGAGGAAGGGCTTGTCGGTCTCGCGCTCGGGCGTCGGGATGGACTCGTCCACCGCCGTCATGAGCTCGACGATCGAGTCGGCCCACTTCTCGTCACCCTGCAGGGCCGGGAAGGCGGCAACGCGAACCACGGGGATGTCGTCGCCCGGGAACTCGTACTCCGAGAGGAGCTCGCGCACCTCCATCTCGACGAGCTCGATGAGCTCCTCGTCGTCGACCATGTCGCACTTGTTGAGCGCCACGACCAGGGCCGGCACGCCGACCTGGCGGGCGAGCAGCACGTGCTCACGCGTCTGCGGCATCGGGCCGTCGGTGGCGGCGACCACGAGGATCGCGCCGTCCATCTGGGCCGCGCCGGTGATCATGTTCTTGATGTAGTCGGCGTGACCGGGGCAGTCGACGTGCGCGTAGTGGCGCGCCTCGGTCTGGTACTCGACGTGCGCGATCGAGATCGTGATGCCGCGCTGGCGCTCCTCGGGGGCCTTGTCGATCTGGTCGAACGCCGAAGCCTCGTTGAGGTTCGGGTACTTGTCGTGCAGCACCTTGGTGATCGCCGCGGTCAGCGTCGTCTTGCCGTGGTCGATGTGACCGATGGTGCCGATGTTGACGTGCGGCTTGGTCCGCTCGAACTTCGCCTTAGCCACTGGGGCTCCTCCTGATTGTTGTTACTTGACTCGTGGGTGTGGGGTGGTGCTGGTGCCGAGGATCCGGGCGAGATTACTCGCCGCGGACCTTCTTGATGATCTCGTCGGCGATGTTCGTGGGAACCTCGGCGTACGAGTCGAACTCCATCGAGTACGACGCCTGACCGGAGGTCTTGGACCTCAGGTCGCCAACGTACCCGAACATCTCGGACAGGGGCACAAGGGCGTTGACGACCATGTCGCCGTGACGCTCCTCCTGAGCCTGGATCTGGCCACGACGCGAGTTGATGTCGCCGATCACGGTGCCCAGGAACGTGTCGGGCGTGGTGACCTCTACGGCGAACATCGGCTCGAGCAGGACCGGCTTTGCCTTGCGTGCGGCCTCCTTGAAGGCCTGGTTTCCGGCGATCTTGAACGCAAGCTCGGACGAGTCGACGTCGTGGTAGGCGCCGTCCTCGAGGGAGAACTTCACGTCCACCATGGGGTAGCCGGCGAGCACGCCGAACTCCATGGCCTCCTGGCCACCCTGGTCGACCGAGGGGATGTACTCCTTCGGCACGCGACCACCGGACACGTTGTTAACGAACTCGTAGCCCGCGCCGGTGCCGGTCTCAGGGTCGATGTTCGGACCGAGGTTGACGACAACCTTGGCGAACTGACCCGAACCACCGGTCTGCTTCTTGTGGGTGTAGGAGTGCTTCTCGACCGTGTTGCGGACGGTCTCACGGTAGGCCACCTGCGGCTTGCCGACGGTCGCCTCGACGCGGAACTCGCGCTTCATGCGGTCGACCAGGATCTCGAGGTGCAGCTCGCCCATGCCGGCGATGATCGTCTGGCCGGTCTCTTCGTCGGCCTTGACCGTGAAGGTCGGGTCCTCGTCGGAGAGGCGCTGGATCGCGGTGCCCAGCTTCTCCTGGTCGCTCTTCGTCTTGGGCTCGATCGCGACCTCGATCACCGGGGCCGGGAACGTCATCGACTCGAGCACGACCTGGTTGTTCGGGTCGCTGAGCGTGTGACCGGTCTTGGTGTCCTTCAGACCCATCACGGCCACGATCTGGCCGGCGCCGACCGACGCGATCTCCTCACGCTTGTTGGCGTGCATCTGGTAGACCTTGCCGATCCGCTCCTTGCGGCCGTTGACCGAGTTGACCACGGTCGAGCCGGCCTCGAGCTTGCCGGAGTAGACGCGGACGTAGATCAGCTTGCCGAGGTGCGGGTCGGAGGCGATCTTGTAGGCCAGGCCGGAGAACGGCTCGCTGTCCGACGGCTGGCGAACGATGACCTCGTTCTCGTCCTTGACCGAGTGGCCCTGGATGCCGTCGATGTCGAGCGGCGACGGCAGGAACTTGACGACCGCGTCGAGCAGGGGCTGGACGCCCTTGTTCTTGAACGCGGTGCCGCACAGGACCGGGTTGAGCTTGTCGGCCAGCGTGGCGCGACGGATCGCGGCCTCGAGCTCGGCGACGGTGAAGTTCTCGTCACCCTCCTCGAGGTACTTCTCCATGATGTCGTCGTCGGCCTCGGCGAGCGTCTCGATGAACTTCTCGCGATACTCCGCAGCCTGCTCGGCGAGCTCGGCCGGGATCTCCTCGACCTCGTAGTCCTCGCCCATGGTGGTCTCGCCGCGCCAGGTGAGGGCACGCATGCCGACCAGGTCGACGACACCGAGGAAGTCGGACTCGGCACCGATGGGGAGCTGGAGGACCAGCGGGGTGGAGTTGAGGCGCTCGACCATCATGTCGACGCAGCGGAAGAAGTCCGCTCCGGTGCGGTCGAGCTTGTTGACGAAGCACATGCGGGGGACGGAGTACTTGTTGGCCTGGCGCCACACCGTCATGGTCTGCGGCTCCACACCGGCGACACCGTCGAACACCGCCACGGCGCCGTCGAGGACGCGCAGCGAGCGCTCGACCTCGGCGGTGAAGTCCACGTGGCCGGGCGTGTCGATGATGTTGATCTGGTGGTCCTTCCACCAGCAGGTCGTCGCGGCGGACGTGATGGTGATGCCGCGCTCCTGCTCCTGCTCCATCCAGTCCATCGTGGCGCCACCCTCGTGGACCTCACCGATCTTGTAGGTGATGCCGGTGTAGAAGAGGATGCGCTCGGTGGTGGTGGTCTTGCCGGCGTCGATGTGCGCCATGATGCCGATGTTGCGGACCTTGTTGAGGTCGGTGGTGATGTCGACAGCCACTGTTGTGTCTCAGTCCCTCGAAAGTTGGTGGGAGCTCGTGGGGTGAGGGGCCGTACGACGCGCGGTGCGGGTCGTACGGCCCCTCGCCGTCACCAGCGGTAGTGAGCGAAGGCCTTGTTGGACTCGGCCATCTTGTGGGTGTCCTCGCGCTTCTTCACAGCGGCACCGAGGCCGTTGCTCGCGTCGAGGATCTCGTTCATCAGGCGCTCGGACATGGTCTTCTCGCGGCGGTCGGCGGCGTAGCCCACGAGCCAGCGCAGGGCCAGCGTGGTGGAGCGGTTGGCCTTGACCTCGATGGGGACCTGGTAGGTCGCGCCACCGACGCGGCGGGACTTGACCTCGATCGCCGGCTTGACGTTGTCCATCGCGCGCTTGAGCGTGACGACGGGGTCGGTGCCGGTCTTCTCGCGGCAGCCCTCGAGAGCGGTGTAGACGATGCGCTGCGCCACAGCCTTCTTGCCGTCCTGCAGGACCTTGCTCACGAGCTGGGTGACCAGCTGGGAGCCGTAGACCGGGTCGACGACGAGGGGGCGCTTGGGAGCGGGACCCTTGCGAGGCATTACTTCTCCTTCTTCGCGCCGTAGCGGCTGCGGGCCTGCTTGCGGTTCTTGACACCCTGGGTGTCGAGCGAGCCGCGGATGATCTTGTAGCGGACACCGGGAAGGTCCTTCACACGGCCGCCGCGCACGAGCACGATCGAGTGCTCCTGCAGGTTGTGACCGACACCCGGGATGTAGGCGGTGACCTCGACGCCACTGCTCAGGCGCACGCGGGCGACCTTGCGGAGGGCGGAGTTCGGCTTCTTCGGGGTGGTCGTGTAGACGCGGGTGCAGACGCCTCGGCGCTGCGGGGATCCCTTCAGGGCAGGCGTCTTGTTCTTCGACACCTTGTCCTGGCGGCCCTTGCGGACCAGCTGGTTGATGGTGGGCACCGGGTGGTTCCCTCTCTCTGTCATCTGTCACGGCTCGGCGAGGTGCCGGGCTCGGGTGTCATGCGTTGTTGCGCGTGCCTGTTGCGAATTCCGTGGCCAGCCGGGGCGCGGCATGAGACGCCGCGAATTCCGGAGCATGGGCATGGGTCTGGACGTGCCAGACACGAGGATTGAGGCTACTCGTGCGCCACGGCAGAATCAAAATGCCGCTGGTGCCGCCTGGACGGTCGCTTCGGGCACGCGGGGGTCACGCTCGCGCCGCGCCCGGTCGGCCCTGAGGTAGAGGCCCGCCGAGAGCGCCACACCGGCGATCGTGAGCAGCCCGCCGCCCAGCAGCGTCCAGCGTGCGCCGTACTCCTCACCGATCCAGCCGATGATGGGTGCGCCGACGGGTGTCCCGCCCATGAAGATCATCAGGTAGAGGGCCATCACCCGGCCGCGGACCCCGGCGTCGGTGTGCAGCTGCATGTAGGTGTTGGCGCTGGTGATGAAGGTCAGCGCGGTCAGTCCGGTGATCGGCGCGAGCAGCGCGAAGGTGAGGTAGGAGGGCATCAGCCCGGCGAGCATCACCGACAGCCCGAACGCCAGTGCGGCGCCCACGACGAGGCGGTGGCGCACCTGGTTGCGCCGCGCGGCGAGCAGGGCACCCGTCAGCGAGCCGACGGCCAGGAAGGTGCCGAGCAGGCCGAACTCCTCGGGTCCCTTGCCGAACACCTCGGTGGCCATCAGCGCGGAGGTGATCTGGAAGTTGAGGCCGAACGTGCCGGCGAAGAACACCAGTCCCAGCACGAGCAGCAGGTCCGGGCGCGCACGGACGTAGGCCACGCCCTCCCGGATCGCGCCGGGCCCGCGGTCGGCCGGCGCCGCGGCGTCGATCCGGCTGGCGTCGAGGTGGCGCAGCGACCAGATCGGGGCGGCGTACGACACCGCGTTGAGCAGGATGACCCAGCCGGTCGCGACCGATCCCCCGCCGAAGGCGGCGATGAGCAGGCCGGCGAGGCCGGGGCCGACGAGGCGGGCGGCGTTGAAGCTGGCGGAGTTGAGGCCGACGGCGTTGGTCAGGTCGCCCGGCTCGACGAGCTCGGAGACGAACGACTGCCGGGCGGGCGCGTCGAACGCCGACGCCGAGCCGAGCAGGAAGGCGAGGACGTAGACGTGCCAGACCTCGGCGACGCCGGTGACGGCGAGGATGCCGAGGACGGCGGCCGGGAGCGCCATGCCGAGGTTGGTGAGCTGCAGCAGTCGCTGCTTGGGCATCCGGTCGGCGATGAGGCCGGCGAACGGCGTCAGCAGCAGGAACGGCAGGAACTGGAGCCCGGTCGTGATGCCCAGCGCGGTGGCGCCGGACCCGGCGGCGAGCTCGAGCACCAGCCAGTCCTGGGCGACGCGCTGCATCCAGGTGCCGGTGTTGGACACGACACCGCCGGCGGCGTACAGGCGGTAGTTCGCGTTGGAGAGGGAGCGGAACGTGGGACTCGTGGTGACTCCTCAGTCGATCATTCGGTCAGGTGGTCAGTCGGCGACGGCGAGCCGGGCCAGGATCGGCGCTGCGTCGCGGAGGGTGGCGCGCTCGGCCGGCGTGAGCCCGGCGAGGCGCTGGGACAGCCAGGCGTCGCGGCGCTGGCGGTCGGCCAGCACGGCGGCACGGCCTGAGTCGGTGATCGAGACGACGACCTGGCGTCCGTCGGTCTCGTGGGGGCGGCGCTCGACGTAGCCGTCGCTCTCCAGGCAGTTGACCGTGCGGGTCATCGACGGCGGCTGGACGCGCTCGGCGCGGGCCAGGTCGCCGACGGTCTGCTCGCCGATCCGCACGAGGAGCCCGAGCACGACCATCTGCGGGATGCTCAGGTCGTTGTCGGGGTGGCGCTCGTTGACGAGTCGGCGGCGCAGGCGCATGACACCGGCCCGGAGCTCTGAGGCGAGCCCGGCGTCGGTGCGGAGGTCGGCGGTCGGCATGTCGTTAGCATAACTCATTACTTCTGCTAACTATTCCGGCCGCCGATGGCGCCCTGCAGCGATCCCCGGCTGACCGGGGATCGCTGAAGTTGTCAGGCTTTGCACGGGCCGACATGTTCAGTGATCCCCGGCCGACCGGGGATCGCTGACGTCGCGAGGTTCACCCTCGCGCGGACCCTCAGGCGGTCAGGAGAGCCAGCCGCTGATGGGCGTGTAGGCGAAGAAGACGACGAAGAGGGCCGCGACGACCCACATGAGCGGGTGGACCTCCCGGGCCTTGCCGACGACGACCTTGATGAAGACGTACGCCACGAAGCCGGCCCCGATGCCGACCGAGATCGAGTACGTGAAGGGCATCAGGACGACGGTGAGGAACGCCGGGATGGCCACCTCGAGGTCGCGCCAGTCGATCTCGGTGACCTGCTGCATCATCAGGAAGCCCACCAGCACCAGCGCCGGGACGGCCGCCTCCGACGGGATGGCCGCGACGAGGGGGGTGAAGAAGGTGGCGAGCAGGAACAGCACGCCGGTGACGATGGAGGCCAGCCCCGTGCGGGCGCCCTCGCCGACGCCCGAGGCGCTCTCGATGTAGGAGGTGTTGGACGAGACGCCCGCGGCGCCACCGGCGATCGCGGCGACCGAGTCGACGACCAGGATGCGCTGGGCGTTGGGCGGCGTGCCCTCCTCGTCGTTGAGGCTGGCCTCGGCACCGATGGCCGTCATCGTCCCCATCGTGTCGAAGAAGTCGGCCAGCAGGAGCGAGAAGACGAGGAGCAGCGCGGCCAGCACGCCGGTGCCGGCGCTGCCGAAGGCGCCGAACAGGTCGACCTCGCCGAGGGTGTCGAAGGACGGCCAAGCGACGAAGTCGCCGCTGAGGGTGGGCACACTGAGCGACCAGCCCGTGGGGTTGTCGCCCGACGCGGCACCCAGCTCACCGATCGCCTCGACCACGACGGCCACCACGGTGGTGACGAGGATCGAGATGAGGATCGCGCCGCGCACCTTGCGCACCCAGAGGGCGATCATGAGCGCCAGGCCCAGGCAGAACACCAGCACCGGCCAGCCGCCGAGGTGGCCGTCGGCGCCGAGCTGGACCGGGACGGTGGTCTGGAACGCGTCGGGGATGCGGGTCACGACGCGGGCGTCGACGAAGCCGATGAGGGCGATGAACAGGCCGATCCCGACCGAGATCGCCACCTTGAGCTGCTGCGGGACGGCGTGGAAGACGGCCTTCCGGAAGCCGGTGAGCACCAGCAGAAGGATCAGGATGCCCTCGAGCACGACGAGCCCCATCGCCGCCTCCCAGGTGGACTGGCGGGCGATCGTGTTCGCGACGAACGCGTTGAGGCCGAGCCCCGTGGCCAGGGCGAGCGGGAAGTTGGCGAACCCGCCCATGGCGATCGTCAGCACGCCGGCGACCAGCGCCGTACCTGCCGCGATGGCCGGGATGCCGCTGCCCGGCTCGGCCCCGCCGCCCAGGAAGGCGCCCGTCGAGTCGGGCACGAAACCGAGGATCAGCGGGTTGAGCACGATGATGTAGGCCATCGTCAAGAAGGTCACGACGCCGCCGCGGACCTCACGGCCGACGGACGAGCCGCGCTCGCTGATCTTGAAGTAGCCGTCGAGGCCCGAGCCCTGCGGTCGCTGTCGCGCTGTCTGCGTCTGGTCGCTCACAGGACCGCAGTGTGGCACGAAGAGGGGCCCGCGCTGCACCACCGCTCGCGTGTAGCGTGAGCGCGTGGACCTGGGTGACGAGCAGCCGACGCAGCACGAGATCGGTCGGCGCACCTACATCGTGGCGCAGGTCGAGCCGCTCGACGTCGACGGAGTCCGTACGACCGAGGTCGGCACCGCGCTGTGGCTGCTGGGTTTCCTGGGCCTGCTGCCCTTCTGGGGCGCACTCGAGGACAGCGGCCGCACCTGGTGGCTGTGGACCTGCCTCGCCGGTTTCGGGCTCGGCCTCTGTGGCCTGGAGTACTGCCGTCGCCGGCGCAAGGAGCGGGCCTCGCAGCAGGCGGTCCGATGAGCGTCCGCGCATGACGACGCCGACCCGCTGGGAGCTCGCGGGCGAGGACAACCGCGGCTACGGACGCCACTTCGCCGACCTCGTCGCGCAGGGCGCCGACGTCGCCGGCGAGGCCCGGCTTGCCGATGCGCTGGTCCCCCGCGGCGCCCGGATCATCGACATCGGCTCCGGCATGGGCCGCATCGCGGCCGAGCTGGCGGCTCGGGGCCACGACGTCGTCGCGACCGAGCCCGACCCGGCGCTCCGCGACCAGTCGCGGGCGACCTACGCCGACCTCGAGGTCCTGCCCCACGACGCGCTGGCCCTCGACCCGGCCGAGCTGGGCGCGTTCGACCTCGCGGTGCTCGTCGGCAACGTGATGATCTTCCTCGCCGAGGGCACCGAGCGGGGCGTGCTGCAGCGGGTGCGCGACCTGCTCGCCCCGAGCGGGCGCGCACTCGTGGGATTCCACCTTCAGGCGGTCAAGGCCGGCAGCCGCACCTATCCCGCCGACGAGTTCGTCGCCGACGTGGAGGCGGCCGGGCTGCGGGTGGTGCACCGGTTCGGCAGCTACGAGCTGCACGAGCCGGTCGGCGACTACGCCGTGTGGGTGCTGGGCCGCTGAACCTGCGCCGGGACCCTGCGTCTCAGAGGGGCTCGAGCTCGTCGTCGCCCACGGTGTCGTGCACGTGGTCCGGGAGCGGCAGCGGCTGCTGCTTGCGCGCGAGCTTGACCTCGGAGTGCGCGCCACAGCCGTGGTCGACGGAGACCACGCGACCGTCGTCGTTGGCGTTGCCGTTGGCGCAGACGCCGAAGCTCATCGACAGCGACCCGTTGAGGCGGACCAGGAAGCCGCAGGACCAGCAGCTGTCCGGCGCGCTCTTCGCCAGCGGCGCCTCCGGGCCGCCGGGCCCGGCCTGCCAGCGCTCGGCCGCCATGTCGAGTCCCTCGCGGCTCAGGGTGCGGACGCGGCCCAGCCCGAGGTCCTCGGCCACGCGGCGCACCTGCGCCCGGGCGTCACCGTCGAGCGGGGTGTCGATCGGGTCGTCGCCGACGAGGTAGGTCGGAACCAGCCGGGCGTCCTCGTCCTCGACGGGCAGGAGGTCGCCGGGTGACAGGTCGCCGGGCTGGAGGCGCTCCTTGTAGGGCACCCAGTCGGGCGCCACGATGGCCTCGTCGCCGGGCAGCAGGACGACCTCGTTGACGGTCAGGTCCTTGCCGCGCTTGGCGCGGGTCATGGTGACCGACCAGTACCAGCCCGGGTAGCCCGGGCGGGTGCACGAGAAGTGGTGGGTGACGACGCGCTCGCCCTCGGCGCGGGCGCCGAGGTGGTCGCCGATGTCGGTCGGGTCGGCGACCTCGAGGACGACGCTGCGCGCCAGCTCCACCGCCTTGGCGAGGACCGAGTCGGGCTTGCCGGCACGAGTAGGGAGAGCGATCACCTGCGCATCATGGCAAATGGCTGGTGGTCCTGTCCCGTCGGGGACGCCGGACGCGACCAGACCTGCGGGTGTCGGACGCAGGGCCGGGAGCCGTAGGCCAAGATGGTGCACGTGACGTCCGACCGCCCCGAACCCACCGCGGGTCCGCAGTCGGAGCGCTCCGACACCGCCACCGACGCACCCCGATCGGGCACCGACGCACCGGCGGCGGGAGCTGGCGCGCCCCGCGCGGGCGCCGTACGACGCTCGTTCGCCGGGGCTGCCCGCGGAGCCCGGGCGGCCGGTCGCGGCGCGGGGACCGCCGGTCAGTTCGCGGTCGCGCAGACACGGCGGGCCACCCGCGCGGAGGGCGCCGGCGACTCGGGGCTCTCGCGCCTGATCGAGCTCCACGCCTTCAACGCCGCCGGTGACGCCGCCGTCGCGATCTCGCTCGCCGGCACCCTCTTCTTCCAGGTCCCGACCGGGGAGGCCCGCGGCCAGGTCGCGCTGTTCCTGGGCCTGACGATGCTGCCCTTCGCGATCGTCGCGCCGCTGATCGGCCCGTTCCTCGACCGCTTCAGCCACGGCCGGCGGTGGGCCGTGGGCGCGACCATGGCGATCCGCTGCTTCCTCTGCTGGGTGCTGGCGACGGCCGTGGTCACCGAGTCCGACTGGCTGTTCCCGGCGGCGCTGGGCTGCCTCGTCGCCTCCAAGGCGTACGGCGTCACGCGCGCCGCGGCGGTCCCCCGGCTGCTGCCGCCCGACCTGACGCTCGTCAAGGCCAACGCCCGGGTCTCGCTCGCGGGCGTGGTGGGCGCTGGGCTGTCCGCGCCGCTCGCCATCCTCGCCTCGACGTTCGGCCCGGAGTGGTCGCTGCGCTACGGCTTCCTGGTCTTCGTGCTCGCGACGATCTGGGCGATCCGGCTTCCGCAGAAGGTCGACTCCAGCCACGGCGAGGGCGAGATGGTGCTGACCGGCTCGACCGACGAGGTGCGCACCGGTCGTCGCCCGCGCACCCGCATCCCCGGGGCGGTGGCGTTCGCGTTGCGGGCCAACTGTGGACCGCGGTGGTTCTCGGGCTTCCTCACGATGTTCATGGCGTTCCTGCTGCGCGACAACCCGATCGGCGACTGGCGGCCCGAGGTGCTGCTCGGGCTCGTGATCGGCGCGGCGGGCCTCGGCAACACCATCGGCATCACGATCGGGTCGCTGCTCAGACGCCTGAACCCGGCGATGACGGTGGTGATCGCCCTGCTGGCCGACGTCGTCGTCGCGATCCTGGCGGCGTTGTTCTACGGGCTCGCCACCCTCGTGCTGCTCGGGCTGACAGCTGGCCTCGCGCAGTCGCTCGCCAAGCTGTCGCTCGACTCGACGATCCAGCGCGACATCCCCAGCCGCATCCAGGCCAGCGCGTTCGCCCGCTCCGACACCACGCTCCAGCTGGCGTGGGTCATCGGCGGCTTCGTGGGGATCGTGATGCCGCTGATGCCGCAGCTCGGCCTCGGCATCGCGGCCGGGGTCCTGGGGCTCTGGGCGGCGTTCGTGCTGTTCAGCCGTCCGCACCGGGCGTCAGGGCCGGCGCGTACCTGACGACGCCGCCGGTCGCGGTGGATCAGGCGTCGAGCTCGTCGGCGAGGGCGCGCAGCACCTTCGCCGTGCCGCGCGCGGCCGCGCGCTCGGGGTGCCGGCCCCGCCGGTAGGTCTCCTCGACGCCCTCGAGCATCTTGATGAGGTCCTCGACGATCGTCACCATCGCCTCCGGCTGCTTGCGCTGGGCGTTGCGCTGGTTGCGCGCGACCGAGGCGGGGGCGTCGATGACGCGCACCTGCAGCGCCTGGTCGCCGCGGCGACCCTGGGCGATGCCGAACTCGACCTTCGTGCCGGCCTTGAGCGTGGTCGTGCCCTCGGGCAGCGCGTCGGCGTGGACGTAGACGTCCGGGCCGTCCTCCTGCGACAGGAAGCCGAAGCCCTTCTCCGTGTCGTACCACTTCACCTTGCCACTCGGCACGGTCCACCCCACTCAGCTCAGCACTCGGCGCCGCGTGGTTCCACCCGGCCCGGCACAGGATAGGGGGCGCCACCGACCCCCGACCAACGGGTTCTGGCGCCGGGTCCCGGGGGAGGGCTTTGATTTGGTGACGGCACTACTGGGACCATGGGAGGCTCGGGGGTCCCACCGCTGGGGGCGGAGGGTGACCAGAGCTGCTGAGCGGGAGAGACACGTGCGGACACGACGGACCAGACGGTTGATCGGCTGCGGCCTGCTCACGCTCGCCCTCGGCCTGTCGGTCCCTGCCGTCGCGACCGCCGACGACGCCCCGCCCACCGCAGCGCCGGGCGACCTCGCCCTCGTGACGATGAACGGCGGCGGCACCGCCGCCGGCCGCGCGGAGGCACCCGAGCTGCTGGCCGCGCAGGACGCCGTGCTCACCGCCGTCGGTGCCGGCGAGCCCGTCTACCGCTGGACCACCGCGCTCAACGGCTTCGCGGTCCGGCTGACCGAGGCCCAGCTGACCGCGCTCGTCGACCAGCCCGGCGTCGCCTCGGTCGAGGCCGACTCCATCCGCCCGATGGCCGGGCGGACGTCGTTCGCGGCCGTCCGTGGCGCCGCGGCCAGCCCGCGCCTGCGGGGCGGGGCCGGCGTGGTGATCGGTGTCGTCGACTCGGGCATCGCGCCGGAGTCGCCCGCCTTCGCGGAGGTGCCGGGACTCGGCGCCGACCCCGAGGGCTTCGCCGGCGCGTGCGCCGAGGGCGACGGCTGGACGGTCAACGACTGCACCCGCAAGATCGTCGGCGCCCGCTGGTACGTCGGCGGCTTCGGCGCCGACCGCGTGAGGTCCTCGGAGTCGCTGTCGCCGCGCGACGCGCTCGGGCACGGCACGCAGGTCTCCTCGGTCGCGGCCGGCAACGCCGGTGTCAGCGTCCGGGTCGACGACCGTGACGCCGGCTTCTTCGGCGGCGTGGCCCCGCAGGCGCGGGTCGCCACCTACAAGGCCTGCTGGGGAGCACCCGACCCCGCCGACGACGGCTGCTCGACCGCCGACGTCGTGTCCGCGGTCGACGCCGCGGTCGCCGACGGCGTCGACGTCCTCAGCCTGGCCCTCGCAGGGGGCGAGCTCATCGACACCCTCCAGGTGGCGCTCCTCGGCGCCGCCGAGGCCGACGTGGTCGTCATCGGCGCGTCCGGCAACTCCGGAGCGTCGGCCTACGCCGCGCACGCTGCCCCGTGGGTCACGACCGTCGGCGCCGCCGTCGGCCGGATGTCGCGGGGCCGGGTCGTGCTCCCCGGCGGCCGTTCGTGGGACGGCGGCGGGCGCCCTGCCACGGTGCGAGGC
>NZ_JBFUMR010000013.1:0-116913 GCF_054049275.1 Nocardioides sp. P5_E3 | reverse complement strand
GACCCCTACAAGCCCTGGCAGCGCGGCAGCAACGAGAACATCAACGGGCTCTTGCGCGAGTACCTCCCCAAAGGCACCGACCTATCGGTCCACAGCGCCACCGACCTGCAGACCATCGCTGACGAGCTCAACGACCGTCCCCGCAAACGCCTGGGCTACTACACACCCCGCGAACGCCTGACTACGTTGATCCAAGAAGATCTCAACCGCGTTGCAACGACTCCCTGAATCTGCCGACCTCAGGACTCCGCGCTCCGGTCAGTAACCGCCCTCGGGCGGGACCATCTCGCCGCGCACCCCGAGCAGCCGCACCGGCCGGTCGTCGGCGAGCGCGAGGTAGAGCTCGAAGGCCGTCCGCGCGATCACCTCGACGTCGTACGTCGCCTCAGGGAGCTTGCGGATGCGGGTGAAGGTGAAGAACGGCGCGAAGCGGATCTTGAGGTGCACCCGCTGCACCGCCCGCTCCTCCTTGCGGACGTCGTCGACGACCCGCGTGGCGAGCTCCCGCAGCGCGGTGCGTACGTCGTCTGGCGTGAGCAGGTCGGCCTGGTAGGTCGTCTCCCGGCCGTGGGCGCGCGCCACCCACGGGGTGTCGTCGGGACGCGAGCGGCCGCCGCCGCGACCGAGCCGTCCGAGGTGGGGTCCGTTGGTCGGCCCGAACGCGGCGACGAGCGGCTCGTCGTCGGTGCCCGCGAGGTCGGCCACGGTGCGGATCCCGATCTGCTCGAGACGTCCGGCGATCTTCTTCCCGACGCCCCACAGCGCAGTCGTCGGCCGTTCGCCCATGACCTCCATCCAGTTGTCGCGGGTGAGCTCGAAGACGCCCTGCGGCTTGCCGAAGTCGGTCGCGATCTTGGCCCGGACCAGCGTGTCGCCGATGCCGACCGAGCAGTGGAGCCCGGTCGCCTCGAGCACCGCCGCCTGCACCTGCCGCGCGGTGGCGACCGGGTCGTCGGTCTCCACCCCCACGAACGCCTCGTCCCACCCGAGCACCTCGACCACGGCCCCCGGTGTCGCGCGCAGCGTCTCCATCACCCGCGCCGACGCCGCCTCGTAGACCGGGAAGTCGACCGGCAGGAACACCGCGTCGGGCGAGCGCCGCTTGGCCAGCTTGAGCGCCAGCCCGCTGCGGACGCCGTGCGCGCGGGCCTCGTAGGACGCGGTCGACACCACTGCCCGCTCGGTCGGGTCGCCCCGCCCGCCGACCACCACCGGCAGCCCGACCAGCTCTGGGCGGCGCAGCAGCTCGACGGCGACGAGGAACTGGTCCATGTCGACGTGGAGCACCCAGTGCTGCGGCATCCGCCCATTCTGGCGGGGCGCACCGACACCGGTGCGCCGCTCGGGGGTGGCGGCACCTTGCAGGCAACGGCGGGGTCGGGCCGCGATCTGCCGCCACCTTCGCGAGGGTCCTGGTGGGGGTGGCGGCACATCGCGCGGACCCGCACCTTGGAGCTGCGATCTGCCGCCACCCTCAGGGAGGGGTGCCGCGGTACGCCGTCGGCGTACGGTCGAAGCCATGACGAGCGACGAGCAGGCCGGGCCCGACCCCTACGCCGAGCACCCCGAGAAGTCCGTCTTCCCCGGTGCCGGCAAGCGGGTCAGCGACGCCGACCGGCAGCGCGCGCTCGATGCCGAGCCCGCGGGCAACGCCACCGTCGGCGACATGGTCGACACCGACGAGCTCGACTCCAGCGCCCACGAGGAGGGTGCGGGGTCGGAGGAGGTCGCCGAGCAGGTCGACGGCGGTCGCCAGGACTGAGCCACCTCAGCCGTCCGCGACGAACCTGATCGACTCCCGCGCTTCCTGGGCCCGTTCCCGCAGGTCCGCCGGCGCGTCGACGTCGTGCCACTCGTCCACCACGAGCACGACGCCGCTGGCGCGGAGCACCCAGAAGTCGATGACGACATCGTCCGGCAGCCCGTTGGGGGCGTAGGTGATGCCGCGGTTCCCACCGGCGGTGTTTGCGACGCGGTAGTAGCTGGGACACGCGACGCGGATGCGCAGTCGCAGGTGGACGGCGCCGCGGCCCAGAACCTGCGCTGGTCGGGGAGGGCTCAGGACGGTGCTGCGCGGGAGCCCGGCGAGCTGGGCGGCCAGGGCCGTCGGCGCGGGGGAGGACGCCGCGACGGTCGGGCCGGTCACGCAGCCGTCGCCCGACGCCAGCGAGAATGCCTGGTAGATGCCGAAGCCTGCGTGTGCCGAGCCGGACCCGTCGGACAACAGCGGGAAGTCGCCGTGCTTCCAGTTGGGCCCGTCGACGGTGACGTCGACATCGACCGGCGTACCGTCCGGTCGGAGCCCGGCGAGCATCTGGTAGGTGCCGGGCTCCAGCGTGGCGCGACCGTCGTCCGAGTAGGTCTCGAGATCTGGCCGGGGGGTGGGGCTCGGAGGCGACACCACCTCACCCCCCGCTCGCTGATCGAGTGTCACGTAGCCCAGGGTCGCTGCTCCGACGGCCACGGTCGCCGCAACGGCCACCGCGGCGCGTACGAGCGTCCGGCGCCGCCGCCGGGCCCGGCCCCCCTGGATCAGGCGGACCACGTCGGGCGGGGGCACGGTGTGCAGCTCGGCCTCGAGGCCGAGGGTCGTGCGCAGCTCCTCGTCGAGGCTCATGCCCCACCCACTTCCTGGACGACGCCCGACGCCACTAGCGCCCGGCGCAGCGCTGCCATGGCTGCCGAGGACTGCGACTTCACCGTGCCTGCCGCGCAGCCCATCGTCTGCGCGATCTGCGCCTCCGACATGTCCTCGTAGTAGCGGAGCACGATCACCGCACGCTGCCGCTCCGGGAGCGCGCAGACCAGCGGCCAGAGGAGGGACCTGTCGAGGGTGCCGAGCTCACCGGAGTCGGCGCCGGTCTCGGGGAGGTGCTCGGTGGGGCGCTCCCGGTTCCAGGCCCGACGGCGGCTGGACACCAGGGTCGTGGTGATCATGCGGCGCACGTAGGCCTCCGGGTATTCCATGGCGCTGATCCGCCCCCAGCCCATGTACGCCTTCTCCAAGGTGGTCTGCAACAGGTCCTCCGCGCCCGCGGGCGAGGCCGCCAGCAGGTAGGCCAGTCGGTAGAGCGAGGTCCAGCGGGCGCCGACGAACTCGGCGAAGTCCTGGTCGAGGTCCCGGTCGAGGCCCATGGGTCACCCCCTCGCGTCGTGGGTATCAAACCCTCAACGCGATGGTCCTGCGATCCGGTTCGTCGGCGCCAGAGGGATCAGTCGCAGCTCACGTCCGGATTCCAGTCGGCGAACATCCCGGCCGGGTTCTCCCTCCAGATCCATGCGTGGGTCAGGTAGAACGCCGGCCCGGCCGGTGCGGGAGCGATGATGTGCATCGGCATCCCGAGCACCGACGGGGCGGTCGAGACCCCGGGAGGGTTGGAGGTGGCGCTCCGGGCCACCCACTCGACGGCGGCCAGGTGCAGGCGACCGTCGTCGTCCGGTGCGTAGACCAGGACCTCAGGTCGGAGGACGTCGACCTCGTCGGTGGCCATCAGGTCCGCGTTGAAGTAGTGGAACCCCATCGCGCCGCCGCCAGCGGCAGCCGGGCGGGCGATGCAGGTGTTGACGATCAGCCTGCCCGCGCCGTTGACCCACCCGAGCCGGTAGCCGGCCGCCTCGGCAGCCTCCACCCGGTGGTACCTCGCGGTGGCCCTGCGGACCCGGGCCAGGTCGTCCTGCAGGCCCGCGGTCATCGCCGCGTGGTCGTGGTCGCCGTCGTGCTGGGCCTGATCGTGCTGGGCAAGATCGTCCACGTCGGAGGCGTTGGAGGGCATCATCGCCACCCCCGCGACCAACGGCCCGGCGAGCCCGATCCCGAGCCAGGTCTTCCATCCGATCTGCATCCTGGGACGCGTCAGCGTTCGCATCTCGCCACCCTCTTCCGGGCCTCGTCATCGGGAACCGTTCCCGACCTCTGAAACGCTGCGAGCGCGCTGGTCGGTTCGGTCGACGCGGCGACCAGGACGCGGGTGCGGGTCAGCCGAGAGCCTCCGCGAGCCCCTCGAGCAGCCGGTCGACGTCCGAGTCGTCGTTGTAGGCGGCCAGCCCGATCCGGAGCCCCGAGTCGACGGAGAGGCCGAGGGCGCGGAAGGTCTCGTGCGCGTAGAACGTGCCGGCGGGCACGAGCACGTCGCGCTTGGCGAGGTGCTCGAAGACGTCGAGCGGCGAGCGGTCGCGCAGGGTGAGGAAGAGCGTCGAGGTGCGGTCGGCCGCCCGGGAGTGGAGGGTGAGCCGGTCGCCCAGGGACGCCAGCCCCTCCTCGATCCGGGTCCGTAGCCGCAGCTCGTGCTCGGCGATCAGCGCGGCCGCCGAGACCAGCTGCGAGCGCCGCGTGTCGCCCGACCCGACGGAGGCGATCAGGTCGATCGCGGCGGTGACGCCGGCCAGCAGCTCGTACGGCAGCGTGCCGAGCTCGAACCGCTCGGGCACCACGTCGGTCGAGGGGAGCAGCTTGTCGGGCCGCAGCGTCTCGAGCAGGGCCGGGTCCGCGACCAGCGACCCACAGTGCGGGCCGAAGAACTTGTAGGCCGAGCACACCAGGAAGTCCGCGCCCATCGCGGTGATGTCGGGTGCGGCGTGCGCGGTGTGGTGCACCGCGTCGACGTGGACGAGCGCGCCGACCTCGTGCGCCCGCGCGGCGACGGTCGCGACGGGGGGACGGGTGCCGAGGAGGTTGGAGGCCGCGGTGAGCGCCACGAGGCGGGTCCGCGAGGTGATCTCGTCGAGCGAGGACAGGTCGAGCTCTGCGGTCGCCGGGTCGAGGCGCAGCCACCGCACCGTCACGCCGGCCCGCTCGGCGGCCTGGATCCACGGACGCACGTTGGAGTCGTGGTCGAGCTCGCAGAGGACGATCTCGTCGCCGGGCGACCACGTGCGCGCCAGCGTGCGCGAGACGTCGTACGTCAGTGCGGTGGCGCTGCGGCCGTGGACCACGCCGCCCGGGTCACCGCCGACGAGGTCGGCCACGGCGGAGCGGTAGCCGGCCACCGCGTCCTCGGCGTTGCGCTGGCTGACCAAGGCCGAGCCGCGCTGGGACAGCGGACCCGTCAGCGTGTGGACGATCGCATCGCCGACCACCCGCGGGGTCTGGGTCCCGCCGGGGTTGTCGAAGTGGGCGATGCCCGAGTCGAGCGAGGGGAACCCGGCACGGAAGGCGGCGACGTCGAAGGCGGACACCCCCGCACTCAACCAGACGCTCAGGACGCGATGTGCACCACGGCGTCACCGGAGTTGACCAGCGGGGCCTCGGTCCGGCCGATCACGATGCCGTCGCGGTTGGAGTAGACCGCGCGCAGCGTCTTGCCGAAGGAGTCGAAGAGGGTGCCGAGCCGCTCCCCGTCGCTGACCTTCTGGCCCAGGTGCGCGTCGAGGTGCAGGATGCCCGTGCGGCGGGCGCGGACCCAGCCGCTGGAGCGGCACTCCAGGCTCGGCTCGACGGGGGGCTCGTCGACCGGTTCGGTCATGCCGAGCGCGGCCAGCACGCGGCGTACGCCGATCACGCCGGCCGAGACGGCGTAGTCGTCGAACCGCAGCGGCTCGCCCGCCTCGTAGAGCAGCACCTTCGCCCCGTGCTCGCCGGCGGCGTGGCGCAGCGACCCGTCGCGGATCCCTGCGTGGAGCATCACCGGTGCGCCGAAGGCGGCGGCCAGCTCGCGGGTGCGGGGGTCGTCGAGGTCGGCGCGCACCTGCGGGAGGTTGCTGCGCCGGTCGGAGCCGGTGTGCAGGTCGATGCCCACCTCGCAGCCGGCGACGATCTCGCGCATGAAGAGGTGGGCGATCCGGCTCGCGAGCGACCCGCGCGGCGAGCCGGGGAAGGAGCGGTTGAGGTCGCGGCGGTCGGGGAGGTAGCGGTCGCCGGTCATGAAGCCGAGGACGTTGACGATCGGCACCGCGACAAGGGTGCCGCGGAACGTCTTGGGGTCGAGGCCCGCCATCACCTGGCGGACGACCTCGACGCCGGCCACCTCGTCGCCGTGGATCGCGGCGTCGATCCAGATGCGGGGCCCGTCCTCGCGTCCGTGCACCACGCGCACCGGGAGGGTGACGTCGGCGCCGGTGACGAGCCGGGTGATCGGCAGCTCGAGCGCGCGAACCGTGCCGGAGCGGATCCGCACGCCGCCGATGGCAAAGGACTCCCGCGCCATCAGGCGGCTCTCCGGTCGGCAGCGGTCACGACGCTCAGGGTAGTGCGCGCACAGGCCCGCCCCCGACCGCCTCCCGGGGGCAGGAGGGGTCGGGGCGAGCGGATCATGGGGTCAGCTGTTCAGTGCCGAGTCGGTCGCGGAGTCGGACGTCGACCCGCTGTCGTCGTCCGTGTCGGGCTGCCCGTCGCCGTCGAAGTCGGGCGCCTGGTCGGTCGTTCCGCCCTCACCCTGCGTCAGGTCACCGGGAGGGCCGCCCATCCCGCCGCCGGGCACCTGACCCTCCAGGTCGCCCATCGGGCCGCGGCCGTCGCCGGGCTGGCCGCGGTCCCAGTCGGTGCCGGTCTGCGTGGTGGCGGTGTCGGCCGAGCCGTCGTCGCCGACGGCGTACCCGGCCCCGAAGCCGGCACCGCCGATCGCGAGGCCCGCGACGACGGCGCCCGCGGCGACCGCCCTGCGGCCCGAGGGGAGCCGGCGGGGGAGGCGGTCGCGCCAGGTGCGGCCGGCGGGAGCGGGTTGCGTGTACGGCGCGGGCTCGGCCGGCGGGGTGGCGGGGGCGGGCGGGAGCTGGCTGTCGTTCATCTGGGTTCCTTCGTGTGACGTGGTGGGAGTGGATCGGGTGCGTGGGGACCGGACGTCAGCCGCCCATCGGGCCGCCGTGCCCGCCCGCGGGCGCCTCGCCCGCGGTGACGGTCGTCGCGGTGCCGTCGACGGTGATCGTGTAGGTCTCGCCGGACGTGATGTCGGCGGACGAGAAGACGACGGAGGCGAAGTCCTTCGCGATCGTGTACGCCGCCACCTCGGCGCCGTCGGCGTCGGTGATGACGACCTCCGAGCCGGCCGCAGCGGTGGTGCCGAGGGCCGTGGCGATCCACCCCTGGGCGGAGTCGGTGGACGGGGCGACCATCATCCCGGCGCTGCCGGTGGCGATGAGGGTGCCGCCGCTGACGTCGAAGGTGCCGTTGACGTCGAGCGCGCCGTTGCCGTCGGTGGTCGGGCCGTAGACGGTGATCTCGCCGCCGGTGATCGTGGCGCTGCCGTTGGAGTCGAGGCCGTCGCCGCTGGCCCACACCTCGAGCGTGCCGCCGTTGACGTACAGGGCCAGCGAGTCGTCGGCCGCCATCGCGCCGCCGGGCTGCCCGTCCATCGAGGCGCTGTCGTCCGAGGAGGCGGCGTTGACGCCGTCGTCGGCGGCGTGGAGCTCGACGTCGCCGTCGTCGATGACGATCAGCGAACCCTCGAGCGCCTCGTCGGAGCCGGCAACCTCGACCGTGCCGCCGCCGATGAGGACCTGCACGCCCTTGATGCCGTCGTCCTGCGAGGTGACGGTGAGCGCGCCGCCCTCGATCAGCACGAAGCCGGAGCCGGCGTCCTCGGTGTTGTCGGCCTTGAAGGTGTCACCGACGGCGTCGACGGTGACGGTGCCGTCGGTGAGGACGAGGTAGTCCTTGCCGAGGATGCCGTCGTCGACGGACGTCACGTCGATGGTGCCGCCGGTGATGACCAGGCCGTCCTTGCCGACGATGCCGTTGTTGCTGTTGCCGGTGACCGTCAGCGAACCGGTGCCGCCGATGGTCAGGTCGGCCGTCGAGTAGAGGGTGCCGGTGGGTGCGTCCTCCGACGTGTCGGCGTACGTCGCCGCGTCGGCGAGGGCGTTGGTGCTGCCGTCGGCGAGGACGACCACGACCGACTGGGCGTCGACGACGTCGATCGCGGCGGTCGTCTCGGAGGTGACCGTCGCGTCGTCGAGCACGAGGCGGACGACGCCGTCGCCGGCGTCGACGACCACCTGCCCGGTCAGCTCACCGCTCAGGACGTAGGTGCCGGCGGCCGCGATGGTGACGGTGCCGTCCTCGACGGTGACCGCGTCGCTGTCGGAGTCGGCGCCCGAGCCGGACAGCGTGATCGCCGTGGCGTCTGCCTCGCCGTAGGAGGTGTCGCCGGTCTCGACCTCGACGTTGCCGTCGAGCACGTCCTCCACGGTGGTGCCGGAGACGGTGGCGGCGGCCGACCTGCTCGGGCTGCTCGACGAGCTGGAGGTGCCTGCCACGGACGCGCTGCACCCCGCGAGGAGGACGGCGGCCAGGGTCCCGGCCACGGCCTGACGGAGGGGGATGAGTCGCATGGGGTGCGGCCTTTCGGTCGGTGGTGCCGCTCTCAGCGGCTCGTGGCGTCGATGCTGGACGCCCCACCTGTCGAGGCCGTGGGCCCACCTTGTGCGTCGGCTGTGAAGTGACGCCGGCGTCGGGACCCGCGAAGGGGTGTGGCTACCTGCCCCAGTTCTTGCGGCGCACGGCGCGGCGTGGCTTGCCACCGGCGTACGACAGCGACGAGTCGACGAGGAACCCGCGCTCGAGCGCCTCGCGCCCGATCAGCATCCGGAAGCCCATCTCGTCACGGTTGCTGAGCGTCATCACGGTCGTGATGGTGCGGCCGGCGAGCCTGACGTCGAGCGAGACGGCGTACCTCTTCTCGACCTGGCCGTTGCTGGAGCGCACCTCGCGCATGTCGAGCACCGGCAGGCTGAGCTCGACGTGGTCCTCGTCGGAGCGCTGCCACGGGTGGATGGAGAAGCGCACCCGCTCGTGGCCGTCCTCCTCGAACACCTCGAGGTCGAAGGCGTGGATCGACGACGACCGCGCGCCCGTGTCGATCTTCGCCTTCACCCACGGCACGTCGGCCTGGGGCAGCGCCACCCACTCGCGCCAGCCGACGACGACCTTCTCGGGTTCGGTCGGCTGGGGGGCGGGGTCCACGCGGCCATCTTGGCAGGTGGCGGCCTCCGGGCAGGTGGTTGGATGACGTCCCATGAAGCTCGCCATCCTGTCCCGGGCCCCGCGGTCCTACAGCACGCAGCGGCTCCGCACCGCCGCCCTGGACCGCGGCCACGACGTGAAGGTGCTCAACACCCTGCGCTTCGGCATCGACCTCACCGGCGACGAGCCCGACCTGCTGTTCCGCGGCAAGCAGCTGTCGACGTACGACGCCGTGCTGCCCCGCATCGGCAACTCGATCACCTACTTCGGCACCGCCGTCGTGCGCCAGTTCGAGCAGATGGACGTCTACACGCCCAACACGAGCTACGGCATCGCCAACAGCCGCGACAAGCTGCGCGCCACGCAGATCCTGTCGCGCCACAAGATCCCGATGCCGGCCACGACCTTCGTGCAGGACCGGGCCGACGTGATCCCGGCGATCGAGCGCGTCGGCGGGGCGCCGGTCGTGATCAAGCTGCTGGAGGGCACGCAGGGCATCGGCGTGATCCTGGCCCCGACCATCAAGGTGGCCGAGGCGATCATCGAGACGCTGCAGAGCACCCGGCAGAACGTCCTGATCCAGCGCTTCGTCAAGGAGAGCAAGGGCCGCGACATCCGCGCCCTCGTCGTCGGGGACCGCGTCGTCGCGGCGATGCGGCGGGTCGCCCAGGGCGACGAGTTCCGCTCGAACGTGCACCGCGGCGGCAGCGTCGAGCCGGTCGAGCTCGACGAGGAGTTCGAGCGGGTGGCCGTCCGGTCCGCGCAGATCATGGGCCTGCGCGTCGCCGGTGTCGACATGCTCGAGGGCCGTCGCGGCCCGCAGGTCATGGAGGTCAACTCCTCGCCCGGGCTCGAGGGCATCGAGCGCGCGACCAAGCTCGACGTCGCCGGCGCGATCGTCGACTACATGGCCAACCAGGTGGCCTTCCCCGACATCGACGTACGCCAGCGGCTGACCGTCTCGACCGGCTACGGCGTGGCCGAGATCGTCGTGCACGCCGGCTCCGACATGGTCGGCAAGAAGCTCGGCGACTCGGGCCTCGACGAGCGCGACATCACCGTCCTGACGCTGCACCGCGGACCCCAGGTCATCCCCAACCCGCGCAACAAGACCGTGCTCGAGGGCGAGGACCGCCTCCTCTGCTTCGGCAAGCTCGAGGAGATGCGCTCGATGATCCCCGACCGCAAGCAGAAGCGCGTCCGGCGACTGATGAAGAAGCACCTGCCGCCCGAGAGCTCGTAGCCCACGGTCCTTCGCTGCGGGTGAAGCCGGGAGCGCCTGCGCGCTCCACGATGGGTCGACTGACCCCCGGCGATGCTCGGCCGTCGCCACGGCACCGATGGCGTGGTGATTCGCATGGCTCCTGCGGAAGACTCCGGCGGCACGCCGCGCCAGGGCATCCTCCTGGCGGCGGCGATGTTCGTCTTCGTCATCGACACGTCGTTCATGAACGTGTCGATCTCGGCCGTCGTGGAGGACCTCGACACGACCGTGAGCGGCGTCCAGTCAGCCGTGGCGATCGAGGCGCTCGTGTCCGCTGCGTTCATCCTCATCAGCAGCAAGATCGGTGACCTGTTCGGGCGGAAGCGTGCGTTCGTCCTCGGCATGCTCTTCTACGCCGTCGGGGCGATCGCGATGGTGTTCGCGCAGGGCCTGACGGCGATCATCGTCTTCTGGGCCGTCCTCGGCGGGCTCGGCGCGTCCCTCTACCTCCCGGCGATGCAGTCGCTGATCCACGGGAACTTCGAGGGGAAGACCCGGGCCAAGGTGTTCGCCCTGGTTGGTGCGTCGGGGGCGATCGCCGCCGCGATCGGTCCCCTCGTCGGGGGCTTCGTCACGACGCTCCTGTCCTGGCGCGTCGGCTTCCTGCTGGAGGCGCTCATCATCGGAGCCGTGCTCCTGGGGAGCCGCGGCATCCGGGACGTGCCGTACGCCGGCGACCGGTCGGTCGACGTCCCCGGGGCGTTCCTCTCCGTGATCGGCATGGGCGGCCTCGTGCTGGGCGTCCTCGCGTGGCAGGAGGGCGCCGAGTCCGTCGTGCTCCTCCTCGCGATCGGGGTCATCGCGATGGCCGGTCTGGTGTCCTGGCTCATCCACCGCAAGCGCGACGGCAAGCCCGCGCTGATCGACCCGGGCCTCTTCTCGTCCAAGCTGTTCAGCACCGGCGTGACCCAGATCTTCCTGCAACAGGTCGCGCTGGGCGGGATGCTCATCGCGCTGCCGATCTTCTTGCAGCTCGTCTGGGGCTACAACGCGCTCCAGGCGGGCATCACGCTCGCGCCGCTGTCGCTCACGATGTTCGGCGTCGCACTGCTCGCCGGGCGGAGGGCTGGGCAGCGGAGGGCGAGCAGCATCATCCGCGCGGGCTTCATCCTGCTCGCCGCGGCGATCGCCGGCCTCATCCTCCTGGTGCCCCGGGCGGACTCCGGGTGGCACCTGGCGATCCCGCTCATCCTCGCGGGCGCCGGCCTCGGGCTCCTCGCCTCCCAGCTCAACAACTACGCGCTCGCCCCGCTCTCGGAGGACCGGGTCGGCGAGGCTGCAGGCGTCACGTCAGCGACCGGGTCGTTCGGCCTGTCGTTCGGTCTCGCCTTCGCCGGCGCGATCATGCTCGCCACCCTGTCGACCTCCTTCACGAACATGGCGGAGTCGAGCAGCGTCCTGCCGCCGGCCGACCAGGAGCGCGTAGCGACGGTCCTGGAGGACGACGCGCAGGTGATGAGCGACGCGCAGCTCGAGGAGCTCCTCGCCGGCCAGCCCGAGAACATCCAGGACGAGGTCCTCGCCATCAACGACGACGCCCGGGACCTCGCGCTCCAGGTCGCGCTCCTCGTGGCGCTCCTCGCCTCCCTGGTGGGGGTCGTTGTCGCGTTCCGGATGATGCGGCTGCCCGATCCTGCGACCTCGGCGACCGACGAGGTGGGCCTTGGGTGAGACCTCGCGCAACCGGCGCGAAAAGACAGTTGCGGTGCTATTCGAACAGGCGTACGATGTGGGTAGCACGCTGGTCCGGAAAGGATCCCTCGTCTGAGGTGACGGGGATCTGGGGACCAGGACAGTCACCCATAGAACCCGTCTTGGTGCTGACGGGATGCCGTACGGCTCTCGGGTGACGCCCTGGCAACGGTGCCACCAGTCATGCCTCACCGCTCCGCCCCGGACCCGGGCGGTGTCCAGTGAGCGCGTGCGAGGAGGTGGCCTGAGTGCATCCCATCATCGGGTGTGCCACCGACGTCCAGACCGCCTTGAAGGGCGTCGCGTCGGTCGAGCCGGCCTTCATGTCGGTGGGGGAGAAGCAGTCGGCGCTGGTGGCGCTGACCGAGGCCCGCTCACAGCTCGACGCACTGACCGCGACGGTGCTCGCCGCCTCCGACGACGTGGGCGAGCAGCACGGGCTGCGCGACGCCGCGGCGTGGCTCGCGGTGCAGACGCGGACGACCCGACGTGAGGCTCGTCGCGACCTGGCACTCGGCCGGGCGCTCGAGCAGCACGACGGCGTGGCTACGGCCCTGACGTCGGGTGTGCTCCGCACGGAGCAGGCACGAGTCATCGTCGAGGCGGTCGACGCTCTTCCGCCGCACGTCGACCTTGACGTTCGCGGGCTCGCCGAGACCACCCTGCTGGAGCTGGCCGCACGGCACGACGCCCGCGACCTGCGGCAGATCGGCAAGCGCATCCTGGACGTGGTGGCCCCCGAGGTGGGGGAGTGCCACGAGGAGTCCGTGCTCGCGGGCGAGGAGGCTCGGGCTGCTGCCGGTGTCGAGCTCACGCTGGTCGACGACGGCGAGGGGCGCTGCCACGGCAGGTTCACCGTGCCGTCCCACGTGGGCGCGATGCTCAAGCGCCACCTCCTCGCGCTCGCCAACCCGGCCCGCCACACCGAGGCCGACCTTCGCGACGAGTCTGGCGCCTGGAAGCCCCCGCGGCGGCGGCTCGGCGAGGCGTTCGTCGAGTACGTCGAGCGCTACCCGGTCGACGCCACCCCGCAGACCGCAGGCGTCAACGCCACGATCGTGGTGACCATGACCCTCGAGCAGCTGATGGCCGAGCACGCCACCGCGTTGCTCGACGACGGTTCGCGCATGACCGCGGGCCAAGCACGGCGACTGGCGTGCGAGGCCGGGATCATCCCGGCCGTGCTCGGGACGGACTCCCAGCCGCTCGACCTAGGACGGACCGCCCGGCTCTACAACAAGGCCCAGCGCATCGCCCTCGGCCTGCGCGACGGTGGGTGCACCGCGAAGGGCTGCGAGACCAGCGCATCCGGCTGCCACGCCCACCACGACGACCCCTGGTCGCGCCTCGGCCTCACCGACCTCACCAACGGCCGGCTCCTCTGCCCCCGCCACCACCGCCTGGCCCACGACTCCCGCTACGCGATGACCGTCCACGCCGACAACAAGGTCACCTTCGCCAGGCGGACGTAGGCCGGCGAGGGGGATGCCAAAGAGCGCCCAGATTGGGCGTGTGTCAGTGGCGCTGCGAACCGCCCAGAATGACGCGCACGTCATTGATGCGCACGCGGCGAGTCCTTATCGACTGCGGCACGGGCCGTGAGGGGCTCAGCGGGTCTTGCCGCAACGCTCGGCTTCCTCAATGAGGTGCTCTGCACTCTGCTGCATGAGGATTTCACTACGGTTCCGTCGAAGATTGTCGAGCCAGTCCGGGACGTGTGCGTTGGTCTGGCGGATGTTCAGGATTTGGTCTTGTACCGCCCGGCAGTCAGTGATCGTG
Source organism: Nocardioides sp. P5_E3 (assembly GCF_054049275.1). Lineage (NCBI taxonomy): Bacteria > Bacillati > Actinomycetota > Actinomycetes > Propionibacteriales > Nocardioidaceae > Nocardioides > Nocardioides sp. P5_E3. The sequence continues at coordinate 103,282 of NZ_JBFUMR010000013.1, read as the reverse complement.
ATCTCGCCATGGCGCTGAAGTGCCCTCTCCCAGAGGCCGTGGACCCTCGTTTCAACCTTCGCCTTAGTCTCGCTGCTTTCGCGGTTGTTACGGATCATCTCGATGAGTTCACGTGCGGGGCCAAGCAGTGGCAGGACGAGTGCGATTAGGGCGTCGGCGACGGTGAGGCTTCCGAGTAGCGCAACGGCGACCCCGGCGAGGACGAGGGCGACGAGAACGCCGATGAGAATGCTGGCGTAAAAGCGGTGGATCGAGGCGCCCCAGCCGAGGTTGCTGCGTTGGCAGATGAGGACGTCGAGGGGGCGAGCGACCGTTCCGGTGTCGGGGTACCAGTCCCTAGTCCGATTGCCTCGATAACGGTCGGCCGCGTCGGCAACGAGTGTCGGCGAGGGGTGCTCAGCCGCAATCGCGTTCCAGGGCATGTCGAACACGTAGGTGTCGAACTCTTCTTGCATGAAGGCCGCCTGTTTTCGGCGCCGCTTCTCACTCCCGCCGCCGAGAACAGACCACAGGAAGGTGGCCGTCCCGCCGAGGGCGCCGCCGACGACCCGCGCCTCGGGGATCGCGAGGGCCACCGCCACGGTGATAACGGCCAGCGCAACGACTGTGAGGACGCGGGCGTCGTGGAGTTGCTTGGCGTCGGTGTAGAGACGGGATTGTGCTGCAAGGAGGCGCTGGGCGCGCTCGGTGTTCTGCACGGACGCGACCGTGCGCGGGGTGCTGTCGCTCATCGAGCGGGAGCCTACGTGTCGCAGTACGGAAAGTCGTTGCCCCAGATGGCCTGCAACGCCTGGTTCATCTCGTATCGCTCGTTGGCCAGCCACGCGGCGTGCGCGGCGTCGATGTTCTTCTTGAACTTCCGCAGGTCGGCCAGTGCCGACGAGCGGGCCCAGTCGCTGGAGCAGGCGCTAATCCGCGACACCAGCCGGGCCGGGTCGTTCATGGCGGGCAGTCCTTGGTTCACCAGCGTTGTGACGATGGACCGGATCGCTGTGAAGGGGTAGATGCTGTCGTTGTTCTTGCCGTACTCGGCGGCGCGCATCTCCAGGTAGAACGAGGAGATCGAGACGGCGTGCTCGTACCGCCACGACTTGAGCAGACGGGCGGTCTCGCGAACATCGCCGCTGTGCTTGCGGTCGAGATCGGCAACGGTCTTGTTGTGTGCCTGCGGAGCCGCTTCCCGCCAGCCACCGCCCGACCCTGGGATGAGGAGGACACGGTTCTCGTCGGTGGTGCCTCGTTCGAGGTAAGCGGGGGTGATTTCGTAGTACGGGAGGAGTCCCGGAAAGTTGAGCGTGACGGTCGGGCGGCTCACGGTCACCGTCGCCTCCCACAGTTCGTCGTTGAGCAGGTCGCGGAGGTTGTTGAGGATGGTGTTTGAGGAACCTGGGCGGTCCTCATAGTGGATGCGGGCGACGTAATCGACGTCGCTGTGCGGCATCACGGCCGTGCCGTGCTGAAACGACCCGCTCTGAAAGAAGCCCATGAGCCGGTGGTGCTCGTCGATGATTCCTCGCACCCGCTCGCGGTAGCGGCGAACCTCGGCCTTCTGTGACTCCGTCGGAGCACGCAGGGCCAGATAGTGGTCGAAGCCTTCCCAGAGCGCTGTCACGAAACCCCCGTCTGCGTCGCTCCCTGATGTTCGCCGATCACCCTACGGCCGCACGCCGACACCCGGTGACGGCCTGGACGTCTCACCGTTGGCCGCCGACCCGTTGCCGAGCCGGGTCGCGTCGAGTACCAGTTGGACACACTCGTGACCTCGGCGAGCCCCTTGCGCTACATGGTGGAACACAGCAGCTTCGTCCCGGACCGCTACGACGACATGCCCCGAGTCAACGAACTCGTGATGACAACAGCACGGAAACTGGAGGCATCAATGCACTGAGGCTGTGACCCGGGACTGGGCGGTGGACGCGAGAGTCAGGGCTTGGGAGAGCGCGGAATCTAGCTGGAGGAACTGGTCCAAACCCGCTCTGAGAGTGGCGGGAGTCGATACAGTTCGTGGCGGAAGTTCAAGTCCATTCGGATTGAATAGTCTGCTTATGAGCTACGGATGAAGGTTCGGAAAATTGGCGGCCTACGTTCCATATGAACACTCGACGCGCTTGCTGTGGCACATCATCTACTCGACCCTGTGCAGGGAGCCAAGTCGCTTTTCGCCAGAATTCAGATGGCGCCAGGAGGTCATGTCCAATATCCGATCGTCACTAAAACCTGAACGGGTACTACTGACTGGCTCATGGTCACATGGAACCTCGCTGCGAGGAGTCAGTGACCGCGATTACTTCCTACTCTTGCCCGATTGCCCGCCCGACGAACCTCGCGTAGTGCTCGAACGATTGTATGGCGAACTGGCGACTACGGTCAGTAGTTCTACGGTGCTGCACGTCGATTCGCCAGCCGTATGCATTGTGGATCCGTACACTCGGCTCAACATCGATCTTGTTCCTGCATTTATTCAGGGAGATAGCAGKGACTACCTAATACCCGGCCGGTCCTCAAGCGTTTGGATCCACACAAATCCCTTAGCTCACATTTCGTATCTTGACCGCGCGGCCGAATCTGACTACAGCGTGCGAGATATCATTCGGCTCGTTAAAGCTTGGAAGGTTCGCCACCTGCCCGAGCTTTCATCGCTCTACGTCGAAATGTTTACTGCACAAATCTACTTTTCTCAGCAGGCACTTCCACTACTCGATCAACTTGCCGCGGTTATGGACGCCATCGCGAGGCAAGGCCTAAGTGAGCTCCAGGATCCAAGTGCGCGCGACGGTAGGGTCATCAGCGCCCTTACCGAGCCATCGATCGACACGCGTGCGGCTATCCGCAGAGTTTCCGACGCTCGGGATCTGGTTTGGCGTGTCGATAGCGCGGAAAGGTCGCGGTCTACTGAAAAGGTCGAGGAGTATATTCGCGCGCTATATGGGCCAGTGAGGCCACCGCGTTCAAGCAATTGGTCGCGCCCGCTCCGTACCCGGCGCGATCCAATTCGGATGCATCTCCGCGGTCGCTAAGGCTGAGCGTCGCCGCGTATCGGCGCTAGTCCTAGAGGCAACTCACGAGGTCGAGGCTCGAGGTCAGCCTCTCCGAATCGCTGGCGGACAAGCTTCGCGGTTCGTGCCTGACTTCCTTCCTGAGGGTGCGCGACCGCCGCGACCCCGCCGGACTGCCCGGCGCGAACGGGTCGGTACGGCCGCTATCGAACTGTGCGGGGTGCCGGTTTCGACCATGTGCCCTTCGAGGTGCACGACGATGGCGTCATGCATTCGCCGCTTTCCTTTCACCCGCTCGTGAGTTTCGCTGAGTTGCTCTCGCGCGCGTCCACGGCGTGAGCCGCTCGCCGCCTCCGCCTGATTGAATCCCATCGGACCAGTAAGACCGCAGAGCGACCGTTGATCTTGGCGGGCGGGGGCTGTGCGGACTCGTTCGCCGCAATGTCCGGTCGGGCGCGCGACTTGGGCGGATCGATGAGCACGCCATGAGCGTCATCGAAATGCTGGATCGTAGCTGGGGGCCGAGTCGTTCGGCGGCGCACCTGAACCTGATCGCGGGTCAGGCGATGGACGGCGTTCGCATGCCGGCGGTCGAGGAACTCGCTCGCGTTTGCCTGACTGCTGGAGTCTATGGCGACTGCGTCGACCTCGCGGCACTCCTGGATATCAGGAGCAGGGGACTTCAGGTGAGTCGGGCGATGCGGCCGCACGCTACGGGGACAAGGCACCGCGTCATACCACCGCCTGAAGGCGTGAGGCTCTCGACAGAGCGACACCGGCGCTCGGGTCGGGCGTCACGCTTTCATGGAGCGGGGCGGCTGCAAGACCCGGAGGTCAGGTGCCAGGATCGACGCTCGCCGCACCAGTACGAGCCGGTCGGCACCTTGCGTCCACGGCCTTGGCCTCCGAGTTGAATGGCGCGAAGCGCGCATTCGGCGGACCACCGATTGGCGTATCGAATCTTGGAGCAACGGGGCATCGCGACATTCCGCAGCTCGCGTGCGCCACTGGTTAACTCCAGCCCGTCACGATGAGGCCGCGCTTACGCCGCTAGGCCCAGTTCGGAGCATGTGTGCCTCCGGATGACTCTGGAGAGGTAGCGCCTGGGGCTTGCTGACGCCAGACACGTATGCGTCTACCGCCGCGAGAGTGCCTGCACTCCCCATCCTGCTATCAAGCACTGCCACTGCGCCGACCGCAACGCATGCGTTGAGTGAGTTGCGATGAAAAGGCACCTTTCACCCCCAAGACGGCTGGCGTCATGGGTTCCTCAACTCGGTGAAGGCGTGCTAGGCCACCAAGAACCGAGGACGGACATCGTCAGCCCTGTCCCATATCGACGCTGTCGGGTGTCGGTAGATGCACTGTTGCGATGCAAACTCGGATTTCCCGCCCAGCGCGGACGTACGTCAGGACTGGCCAATCGCGAACCTCGCCCTGCTGCTCCTCATCGTCTCTTGGCGTGTATCCGTCGACTTCGCGAACGGCCGCGAGAGCACGCTCTCTAGCGGGCGCGAACTCCAGTTGAGTCATGTACAGGAGCAGGACGGCCGAAGTGTCGTGCGCGGTCATGTACTTGCTGAGCAGTTGATCCTCAAGTGCAGAGGCGGCCACCGCCGGAGAGCCCTTCTTTGCTTCGCATACGAACACCGGCTCGCCGCTCAGCCCGTCCGGGAGAGATTCAGCCCGGATCAAGATGTCCGTCTTTCCGCCGTAGTGATAGACCTCCCGGTCGGCTCCCGGCACCGTGGCCTTGAGGGTGGCGGTTAGCAGGCAGCTCAGATCGTCCTCGGTGAGTTGCGCGAAACTTCCTGGGTAATCGTGAACCCCTTGGGCCCAAACACCGATGATGTTCTGGATGTCGTTGAAAGACGCTGACGTCAGGCGTTGGCCTCCCGGTGCAACGAGGGTGGCGGTAGCCTCAGAGGGATTGGCAGCATCACCGGTTGCCGTCGACGCGTCCGTCGCCACAGTTTCAAGCCGAGGCAAGGTCGGCTTCCACGCAGGATCCAGTGACAGGGACTCCCGGATCGACGCTCGAGCCGACAGCCGCCGCCGTGCACTGGTGGCTATCTCTGTGAGGACCGTTCTTGTCTCGCCATCAACGAATCTGGCCGTTTGCTCGTTGATGGCTCGACAAATCTCTCTGAGGTAGTCAAGCCGCTGTCGCACCGCCGTGGCGATTGCGTCCGTTTGTGAGTAGACGCCGATCTCTTCTTCCGTCAGGTCGAGCGTGACGTATAGACGTGGGATGCCGCGGCCCGGAGATGCGTCGAACGCAGGCGTGAACAGGAACGTGGTCTGAGTCATTTGTGCAAAGACCGGGTTTGGGTCGCCTGCCGACGGCGGCGGAAGCGTAAGTTGGCGCAGTTCCTCTCGCGTCGGCTCATCCTCACGCCTGAAGCCGACTGGGGTCACAGAGGGGGCAACCTCGTCCGGCCACCATGCGAGCATTTCTAGTGGGCCGGCCATTTCCACCGGAAAGAGCCATCGTTCGGTGCCAAGAGATTGTCCAACCTCCCGTCCGGGTCGCCAATCCCCGGTTGCAGTCACATGGTCGCCGAAGCTAAGTACCTCGAGGCTCGCTGGACGCGCCTCAACCAGTTGATCGTCCAGAGCAAGAAGGAAGAGGTCCAGTTCCTCCACAGACGAGACCTGGCGGAGAGTTACGATCAATGGGTCGAGAATGCGCTGCCGAAGCCAAACTGACAATCGTCGGCTCTCTGGGTAGAACCAAGTGAAGAGGTGCGGCTCAGACATGTCGGCAGACTAGATGAACACCTCCTGACTGCTCTGCGACGGCTGCACGACTACTGCGATGCGCTGACTAGCTAAGTCCAACGACCAGGGCCGCGTCACTCCGCCGCGAATCGGCGCCATGCGGCGTATGCGCGTAGCTCGCACGCAGACGAGCAGCGCTACCTCCAGCCTCTGCGGCTTGCTGGGAAGCTCGCGCGGATGTGCAAGCTAGTCGCTCCAGAACGCTGTGACTGACCGCCAAGGTCAAAGCCGACCTTTTTCAGCTCAACTCCAAGATCGCCATCGATAGCGTGGGTGCGATTGCTTCGAATGTTGATCACCACTTCAGTGGCACCGTTTTCCAGAACACTGCTCACTGCGGCGGCGAATCCGGGCTCGTCCGGCCAGCGTAAGGGCCGTGGATCACGCGGCGCGCTGCCTGCGCCACTGTGCCGGAAGTCGAACCCGCTGTTCTCGATGCGCTGCTGCGTCAGTTCGCCGCCACGACCCATTACTCTCGCGCGGGCTGAGCGCCGAACGGTGACCTCGCCATATGTCTCACAAGTGATCTCGGAGGCGCCGAGGGTGTTCATAATCCGAATGGCCTCGTTGTATCGGTCACGGAGAGACCATTCGTCGTACTCTCCAAAGGGGACGAGGAACGGCCCAGCCTCGCTCGCAACCTCGACGTAGACGAGCGATGTTCGGATCGCACCTTCCACGGAGCGCGAGCCCGCAGCCGCCGCCACGGGCGACTGCAGCATCTCAACTTGTCCCTTGAGCACAACAGGACTCTCGTCGTAGTACGCGACAAGCTGACTCAACCTCGACCCCCTAGGTCCACATGTCCGCCCGAGATTACGGGGTCAAGCAGTGCCCGACAGCCAAAGGCCAAAGTCAACCGCGTCACTCCGCAGCCGCCTGTCGGCGTGGGCCTATCCGCTGAAGCCTTTGAGCAGCCTTGCGCACATGTGGCTCGGCGGTGAATGTGCCGGCCGTAGCGGGCGCGCGGGAAGATCCGTCCCCAATTAGGCGATGCGCGGCCCTATCGAAGCGAACGGCGTCGTGAGTAACCTCCGAGCGGAAGCACGATCACGGGGCGGGAGACTCGGATGTCGCGCAGGATCGCCGTACCACTCGCATGCGCACTGGCGGCAGTGTTGGTGGCGGTGCTCGCTGCGGCGCCGTCCTTCGCACGGACGGACCGGTGGGCGGCCTGGTCCCCGGTCGAGGGCACCGCGAACGCGTTCCGGCTCACCATGGCTCAGCGCTCGCCAGGGTTCCCCGCAGCGACGGTCGCCAGCGATTCCCGCTCACCCGTGCAGGTTCCGTCCGGTGCGTCGGCCTTCCTGGGGCCGGGTACGCCGCCGGGCGCGAAGTACGGCTCCAGCGCCGGCAACCCGTACCTCGTGCTCCGGGCACGGGCAGACACCCCCACCGGGCGGTCCACGACGACGTACACCTTCGACGCGCCGACACCGGACACCGGTTGGGGGTTCGTGCTGGGCGACCTCGACGCGGACCTGGTCGCGGTGTCGGCCACCGATGCCAGCGGTGCCGCCGTCGCCGCGGCCGAGATCGACTCGTGGTTCGCAGGGACGTTCAACTACGCCGGCGGGACCGACCAGCCCACGTGGGACGCGGCCACCTCGACCCTGACCGGCAACGCCGCTGCCCTGGACACCGACGGCGCGGCGGGTTGGTTCGAGCCCGACATCCGGCTCACCAGCCTGACGATGACCTTCACCCGCCGCTCCGGATTCCCCGTCTACCAGACCTGGTTCGTCAGCCGGGCCCGACCGATCGGCGGCACGGTCGAGGACGTGTCCACGGTGGGCACGTGCGCTCCGGGCGGACTCACCCTGAGCCTGGTGTCACCGTTCGGGGACACCCTCGCGACGACGACGCCGGCGGCCGACGGCTCGTACTCGTTCGGCGAGCTCGCCACCCAGGCCGGGTACACCGTGCGTGCGGACGTGCCGGACGGCTGCGTGGTGATCGGGCCGGCCGAGCAGACCGTGTCCAACCGCGGCAACGACAACGACCCCGCGAGCCGCGCCGACTTCGACGTCCGCGCCATCGTCCCGCAACCCATCAGTGGCACCGTCCGCGACGACGACGGGGCCCCCGTCGCCGGCGTGACCGTGACCCTCGCCGGTCCGGGCGGACCGGCGACCACCACGACAGCCGCCGACGGCAGCTACCTGTTCGACAACAATCCGATCGGCACCGGCTACACGGTCACCATCGCAGTTCCCGCCGGCTACACCGCGGGACCGGGCGGGACCCAGATCGGCGGCATCGCCGTCACGAATGTCCCAGTGCCGGGACAGGACTTCACGGTGGTCGACCTGCCTGCCGTCTCGGGCACGGTCACCGGCGCCGGCTCCGGTCTCGGCGGCGTCCAGGTGGTGCTCACCCCCGACGGCGGTGGCACCCCGTCCACGACCGTCACCACCGGCGACGGGTCCTACGAGGTGGACGGGCTGCCCCCGGGGGACTACACCCTCGAGGTCATCCCGCCCGACGGATGGACCGCCCCCGGACCGCAGGACATCACCGTCCCGGCCGATGGCCTGACCGGACAGGACATCGCACTGACAAGTCCCGGCGCGCTCGGCGGCGCCGTCACCACTGACGGCGCTCCTTCTGCAGGTGTCACCGTCGCCGTCGACGGCCCTGGCGGACCGCTGACGTTGCAGACCGACGCAGATGGGCAGTACTTCCTCGACGACCTCCCGCCCGGTTCCTACACGATCACCATCACCGTCCCCGGCGGCACCACCGCCACCGGGCCGACGACCCGTACCGTCACCATCACCGCAGCGGGCGAGGTCCGCGGCGGCCAGGACTTCACCCTGACGACCGCGCGCGCCCAGCCGAACCGTGCCACGACCGCGCAGGACGTCACCGTCACCGTCGACGTCGTCGGCAACGACACCCCCGGCACCGGTCAGACGTTCGACCTCACATCCGTCGTCTTCACCTCGCCGAACGCCACCAACGGCGGCAGGACCCTGACCGCGCCGGGTGAGGGCGTCTACACGATCGACCCCGTGACGGGTGCGGTCACCTTCGACCCGGAGCCCGGCTTCAGCGGACAGGCCACCCCGGTCGGCTACCAGGTGAGCGACACCAACGGGAGCACCGTCCGATCCACGGTGACGATCACCGTAACCCCGGCCGTCCCGCCCGTTCCCCCAGTCTCCCCCGTTCCCCCGGGGCCGCCCGTCCCTCCCGTCCCGGATGACGACGACGTCGACCTCGTCCTCGACAAGCGTGCCGTCAGCGGCACGCAGGCCAGGGTGGGCGGGACCGTGCGCTACAAGCTCACGGTGCGCAACAAGGGGACGGACGCCGCTTCGCGCGCGGTCACGCTGGTCGACCGACTGCCCGCGGGACTCGAGCTGGTGGCCGCCAGGAGCAATGGCTGGGCGTGCACGGCCCGCAAGGCGGCGGACACCGTCAGGTGCGTGCTGAGGAAGGACATCGGCGCCGGCAGGAAGGCGGCTCCGGTGTTCGTCGTCACGCAGCCGACCAAGGCCGCGACGGGACGCTTGTCGAACGTCGCCAGGGTCCGCGTCGCCGGGGAGTCCGTCCGGACCAACAACACGGCCACCGCCGTCGTCACCGTGGTCCCGGCGCAGCTGCCCGCGACCGGTTTCCGTCTCCTCACGTGGCCGTGACGGGCGTGGCACCCGCAGGACCGCTCCACGGCTGTCGCGCCGCCCTCGCCCGCGGCGCCGTGCTGGGAGTCGCGCTTGCGGCGGCCTCCGCCCCGTGGATCGAGCCCGCCCACGCGGCGGCGACCGCTGCGCGGCCGGCCTGCGCCGCGGTGGACCACCCCTTCCGACCGAGCACGCTCACGATCGATGGCGTGCTCGCCCCGACCACGGTCATCGGCAGGGGACAGGACCGGCACGGCGTGCCGAAGCCCCCGCCGCTCACCGAGCGGGGCAAGTGGCAGCTCGCCTGGGACAAGGCATCGGGCGTGCGCCCGGGCGGCACCGCCGGCGTCGTACGCCTCACCGCCCACACCTACCCCCGACACCGTCCCTCCGACCGGGGCCGCGACGGAGCACCGGCGCTGGGCAACCTGCTGCTGGCCCGCCTGCGCATCGGCGCCCAGCTGGACGTCACCGGCGCGAATGGCGACCGGCTCTGCTACCGGGTGACCCGGCGGCAGCAGGTCCGCGCCACCGCCTCCCTGTCCGGCTACTACGACACCACCGGCGCCCCGCGGCTGGCCATCCTCGTCTGCTCCGGCACCCGGCGCGGTCCGGGCGACTGGACCCACCGCACCATCTGGTGGGCGCAGCCGGTCGCGACCCGCGACGGCGCAGCCTGAGCCCCCCTCAGCCGTCCTCGGCTTCGAACAGAGCCTGGCGCTGGCGCGCGGCGTCCATCGCGGCGAGGAACTTGGCGTCGTACTCCGGATCGTCCGCGCGGATCGACGTGATCACGTGCTCGTCGATCACCCGCGTGTCCCCCTCGCGGACCTTCTGCAGCACGACGCGTGTCTCTCCCTTGGCGTCGTAGTGCGCGACGCGCCAGGTGCCCGCGGCCGCCACGTGAGGGCCCTGGCTCGTGGGGCGCAGGAGGAGCGACGTCACCCAGAAGATGAGGAGTCCCAGCACGCCGATCACGAGGGCGGCCTCGAGCATGACCATCTGTCGATTGTGCGGGCTCGAGGACGGCATCGCCAAGGGACGCGGAACGCGCGACACTGGTAGGTCACGCACGTCCGGGGACGGAGGGTCGATGGAACCGAGCGCGACGACATCAGACGAAGACTTCCTGGAGGAGCTCCGACGACACCGCGCGGAGCTGCGCGAGTCGATGAGCGCGCTGGAGGATGCGATGGCCGCGCCGGCCGTCGGCGACCGAGATCGCTGGGCCCAACGTGTCCATGTCGCCGCGGTGGAGCTCGCCGGCGACCTCCGGCAGCACGTCGACATCACGGAGGCTCCCGACGGTCTGCACCGCGAGATCCTCACGGCCTCACCGCGGTTGTCCGGAGCCGTCGCCACCCTCACTCGCGAGCACGTGCTGATCCGCGGTCAGCTCGACAGCCTCCTGGCCCGAGTCGGGCCGGTGGAAGTCATCCCTGACGTCGACAGGGTCCGCGACCTGGGTACGGCGCTCCTCGGCAGGCTCGTCCGGCACCGCCAACGAGGGTCCGACCTCGTCTACGAGGCGTACGAGTTCGACATCGGGGGCGAGACCTGACCGGCGGCCCCGTGCTGGACCGACACCGGTGCCCCGCCCGTACTGCCATAACGTTGCGGCCATGAAGGCTTTGGTCCTGGAAAACATCCACCCGACTGCAGTGGATGTCCTGAGGTCCCGCGGCTACGAGGTCGAGCTGCGCACGGGAGCGTTGCGCGAGGACGAGCTGATCGAGTCGCTCGACGGCGTACAGCTGCTGGGGATCCGGTCCAACACGACGGTGACCGAGCGGGTCCTCAAGGAAGCGCCCGACCTGGAGGCGATCGGCTGCTTCTGCATCGGCACCAACCAGGTCGACCTGGGCGCGGCTGCGGAGCGGGGCATCGGCGTGTTCAACGCGCCGTACTCCAACACGCGAAGCGTGGTCGAGCTGGTGATCGGCGAGATCATCGCGCTGGCCCGGAGGCTGCCGGAGAAGACCCAGCGGATGCACGACGGCGTCTGGGACAAGTCAGCGCGGGGGAGCCACGAGGTGCGCGGGCGGACGCTCGGGATCGTCGGGTACGGCAACATCGGCACCCAGCTGTCGAACGTCGCCGAGGCGCTCGGGATGCGGGTGGTCTTCTACGACAAGGCGGACCGTCCCGCCCACGGCAACGCTCGCCGCATGGCGTCGCTCGCCGAGCTGCTCGAGAGCGCCGACGTGGTCAGCCTCCACGTCGACGGCCGGCCGGGGAACGCGGGCCTGTTCGGTGCCGCCGAGTTCGCGGCCATGAAGCCACGAGCCCTGTTCATCAACGCCTCGCGCGGCATGGTGGTCGACTACGACTCGCTGCGCGCCCATGTCCTGTCCGGGCACATCGCGGGCGCGGCGGTCGACGTGTTCCCGGTCGAGCCGAAGGCCCAGGGGGACGAGTTCGTGTCCGTGCTGCGGGGTCTCGACAACGTCATCCTGACGCCCCACGTCGGTGGCTCGACCCAGGAGGCGCAGGAGGAGATCGGCCGGTTCGTGGCGGAGAAGCTCGCCGGTTACACCCTCCAGGGGAGCACGGCGCTGTCGGTCAACCTCCCGCAGGTCCTCACGCCCACGCTGACCGGTGAGCACCGGCTGGGCTTCCTCCACCACAACGTCCCCGGGGTCCTCGCCAACCTCAACGCCGTGTTCGCCGAGGCCGGCGACAACGTGATCGGTCAGCACCTGTCGACCAGGGACCACCTCGGCTACGTGGTCACCGACGCGTCGGAGCCCCTGTCCGCCGAGGCCGTCGAGGAGCTGCGGCGCTCGGAGCACTGCGTGTGGGTACGCACGTGGTGATGTCGGCGTGAACGTTGAAGGAGCTGGTCGTGATGCCGAGGGCGCGTTGCTCCCGCGGCAGCTGTACGCGGCGCTCGAGGGATGCACCTACCTCAACCAGGCATCCCTGGGACTCGTGCCCCGCCCGACCATCGAGGCGATGACGCGATTCCTCGAGGAGGTCGGCCAGTACGGAAACGTCCGACTGTCCGACGACGCCGAGGCACGGGTCCTGGACGGCGTACGGCAGGCTGCAGCAACGTTGTTCGACGCCCCACCCGGATCGATCGCGGTGCTGGCCGGGGCGAGCGAAGGGCTGGGGCAGGTGGCGGCGGCCCTCGCCCCCGGACTGAGGCCGAACGCACCGGAGGTCGTGCTGGTGACGACCGACTTCCCCAGCGTCACCTACCCGTGGCTCGCCGCCAGGGGTCGAGGCCCTGCCACGACACCCGTCCTCCGCTGGGTCGTCGACGAGCCCGGAAGCGACCTCACCGACCGGCTCGTCGCGGCAGTGGGCGAACGGACCGGCGTCGTGTGCGTGAGCGCGGTGCAGTACTCGACGGGCACGAGGATCGACGTCGCTGCCGTGGCTCGCGCCGCGCGCACGGTGGGGGCCCGTGTCGTCGTCGACGTGACCCAGCTCGCGGGTGCCGCCCCGGTGAGCATGAGGGAGTGGGGCGTCGACGCTCTCGTGTGCAGCGGGTACAAGTGGCTCTCGGCCCACGGCGGTGTCGCCGTCGCCGCGCTGAGCGCCGAGATGGCCGAGCTCGTGCCTCCGGTGGTGGGATGGATGGGGGCTGAGGATCCCTTCGACTTCGACGCCACCCACCTGAGGCTCGCAGCAGGCGCTCGCCGCTTCGAGCTCTCGACCATGTCGTACGCCTCTGCGGTGGGGCTCCAACAGTCCATCGAGCTGCTCAGCAGCGCGGGGATCCCCGCTCTCGCCGATCACTCACGCCTCCTGGCCGACGAGCTCGTCGACCTCGTGGGCCCGTCCGGCTGGTCCCCGTTCCGTGAGGTGGGGGACCCAGCCGCCAGCCACCACCTCATCTCGCTGCGACACCCCCGCGCGTCGGGACCTGACGTCCAGGCCGCCCTGGCCCGAGACCACTCCGTCTTCACCAGCTCACGGGTCGGCGGGATCCGCGTGTCCCTGCACGGCTACAACACCAGTGACGACCTCCAGGTGCTCGCCGGGGCGCTGACCCGCGTCACCTGATCCCGCCGATCGACGTCGGATCAGTCGCGCGCCCGTGTGTGCCAGAGCCACGCGATCCCGACGAACGGCAGCACCAGCGGCAGCCACCCGTAGCCGGCGCCGTAGTCCGACCAGACGGTCGCGTCGGGGAACAGCTCCGGGTCGAGCACGGTGAGCGTGCCGACGGTGAGCACGCCGACGAGCTCGAATCCGACCGCAGCCCAGGCCAGCCGGCGGGGGCTGGGGCCGACCTCGGCGAGGCCGAGGGTGGCGGCGACGTACACCAGCGCGGCGACGGCGGAGAGGGCGTACGCCAGCGGCGCCTCGCCTGCCTTGGTGGCGAGCTGCACGAGCGAGCGAGCGGTCGCGGCGAGGGCGAAGACGCCGTACACCGCGACGAGGGCGCGGCCGAGGCCCGACGAGGTGGAGGCGGCGGCGCGGCTCACGACGGCCACACCTGCATGACGCGTACGACGACGAACGCCTGCGCCAGACCGGCGACCATCAGCACGGCCGTGGCGCCGCGGCTGCGCTCGGCCAGCGACCACACGAAGCCGATCGGCAGCAGGACGAGCCCGGCGACCAGGTAGCCGAACAGCGTGACGAGCCGCCCGCCGGACAGGTCCACGCCGCCGACCTGCACCGCGGCGACGACGAGCAGGACGAGGGTGAGCGCCTCGATCACGGCGGCGAAGCCGAGCAGGCCCCAGTCGGGCGTGCGGTCGAGCACGACGTAGACCAGCACCACCGCCGCGAAGAGCAGCGAGGCGACGAGCAGCACGAGGGGCAGGGGTCCGTCCACGAGGGTCGATTGTCGCAGGGCCGTCCTCACAGACCCGTCACAGCATCGCGGCAGTCCGTCGACAGGTGAGCCGGACAACATCGGGGCTCCCGAACCGCTGGACGAAGGATCTCGATGAACCCCACCTACCTCCTCGCCGCCGTCGACATCGTCGCCGTGCTGGTGCTCGCCCTCGCCGTCTACTACCCGCGCCACCGCCGCGCCGACCTGGTCACCGCGTTCGTCGCGGTCAACGTCGGCGTGCTGTCGGTGACGATCGTGCTGGCGAGCAGCGCCGCGACGGTCGGGCTCGGCCTGGGGTTGTTCGGCGTGCTCTCCATCATCCGGCTGCGCTCCGACGAGCTCGGCCAGCACGAGATCGCCTACTACTTCGCCGCGCTCGCCATCGGCCTGCTCGGCGGCCTCGGCACCGGCGACGTGGCCCTCTCTGCCACGCTCATGGTCGGCCTGGTGCTCGTCCTCGCCCTTGCCGACAGCCGCCTGCTGCACGCCACCGGGCTGCGCCAGGTCGTCGTGCTCGACAGCGCGGTCACCGACGAGCGCGACCTCGTCGTCCGCCTCGAGATGCTCCTCGACGCCCGCGTCACCCGGGTCACGCCGATCCGCGTGGACCTCGTCAACGACACCACGACCGTCGAGGTCCATTACGCCGCCGCGCCCCGCCCGGCCCTCCCCGCGGCCGAGCGCCACGAGGTCGCGGCGGTCACCCGATGACCAATCAGGTGAGCGCCCTCGACCCCCTCCCCACCGTCTCCCTCGACGAGCTCAACGACCTCGCGCAGCTGCTGACCCGCACCGACCGCAAGTACGTCGTCCCGGCGGACGAGCTCGACCCCGTGGTCACCGGGCTGTATCCCACCGGGAGGGCCGGCCCGCGGGTGCTCGAGGTCGACGGCCGTCGCAGCTCGCGCTACGAGTCGACGTACCTCGACACCGTCAACCTCGACAGCTGGACCGGCGCGGCGACCCGCCGCCGGCACCGCTGGAAGGTCCGCTGCCGCGTCTACGCCGACACCGGCGAGCGATGGCTCGAGGTGAAGACGCGCGGCCTGCGCGGCACCACCGTCAAGGAGCGGCTGCCGCACGACGGACCGGACGTCTCCGGCCACGCCGACGCGTGGGTCCGCGACCGGCTCGGCGCCGCGCGCGTCCACGACGTCGACCCGTCGGGCCTCGTCGCGACGCTGCACACCAGCTACCGGCGTACGACGCTCCTCCTCCCCGACGGCGCCGGCCGGGCCACGATCGACCGCGACCTGTGCTGGGTGTCCGGCCACGGCACCGCCGAGGTCGGCGAGGTGCTGGTCGTCGAGACCAAGTCGGGCACTCCACGCCCCGGCCCGCTGGACCGGCGGCTGTGGGAGCTCGGCCACCGGCCGGTCCGGATCTCGAAGTACGGCACCGGGCTGGCGCTGCTCACCCCCGACCTCCCCGGCAACCGCTGGCACCGCGTCACCAGTCGCCACCTCGCCGGCCACCTCACCCTCCGCGAAGGAGCCCTCGCATGAACCCCCGCGTACGCCGTCACCTGGCGATCGCCACCGGCGTCTGGGACGCGACCCAGGTGCAAGAGATCGAGGTCGAGGTCGACGAGGACGCCGTCGCCGCGATGATCGACACCTACCAGGAGACCGACGAGAAGGAGTGGCTCGAGGCGACCGTCACCATCGACGGGGAGGACTTCGAGCGCGCCGGCATCCGGCTCAAGGGCAACTCGTCGCTGCGCAACGTCGGCGACGACTCCGAGGTAGGCGACCTGCCGTGGCTGGTCCGGCTCGACAAGTTCATTGACGACAATTCAATCGACGGCTGGAGCGAGTTCATCGTCCGCTCCAACACCTCGCAGACCGCGCTCAACGAGGCCGTCGCCCTCGACCTGCTCGCCGAGGCCGGGCTGGCCAGCGAGCACGCCGTCGCGTCGTCGTTCAGCGTCAACGGCGCGGATGCCCGGCTGCGGCTGGTCGTCCAGAACCTCGACGAGGAGTGGGAGGCGGAGAACTTCACCACCGACGGCCCCGGCAACAACTCGTACCTCCGCTGGGACGCCGAGTCGGCGCCTTCACCGTCGTGGCGTGGGACCACAACCTCGCCTTCGGTGGATCGCCCGGCGGCGGCGGCGGCTTCCCGGGCCAGGACGGGGAGCGGCCCGAGCGGCCCGAGGGCATGCCGACCGACATGCCGTCGGGGATGCCGACCGACCGACCCGAGGGCGGGCCCGGCGGAGGCATGGTCGGCGGGATGGTCGGCGGGATGGTCGGCGGGATGGGCGGGCGCGAGAACGTGCTCGTCGAGCGCTTCACCGCCGTGGACGAGTGGGCCGACCTCGTCGAGCAGGCGAAGGCCGACCTGACCGAGGAGCTGTACGCCAGCGGCTACGCCGAGGAGGTCCTCGACCGGTGGGTGGAAGTCCTCACCGAGCAGGCCGGCGACCTCGTCGACGCCGACACCGTCCAGCAGGAGGCCGACGCGATCCGGGAGAAGGTCACCGGCTGACTGCGCGACCTCCTCGACCAACGGGCGTCAGGGGGCCTTCGGGAGCTCCTTCATCGCGTGGTCGGCGATCTTCTTCATCATGTAGCCGTCGAGACCGCCGCCGATGAACCCACCGGCGAGCGGGATGCCGCGGCCGAGGCCGGCGAGCCCCTTCTCGCTGACGCCGCGCATCAGCCGGAAGCCGACGGCCTTGTTGACCATCATCAGGGCCGCGGGCGGCAGGCCGCCGAGGGCGTACGTCGTCGCGCGACCGCTGACGCTCGACATGCCGACCTTCTTGAGCACCTCGTCGGACTCCGCGCCGACGAGCACCAGCAGGATCGCGCTCCGGATCCGCGGGTCGTCCACGTCGTAGCCGCGCAGCACCGCGACGGTGCCGACCATCCGGGTGGCCTGGAGGTAGAACTCGGCGACGTTGACCGGCAGCGCGACCGGCATCGTGACGTAGCCGCCGACGCCCGTGATGAAGCCGCCGATGCCGCCGGTGACGGTCGTGCGTCGGGCCACCGCGGCGATCGCCTTCTCCGGGTCGCCGCCGGCCTTGCGCAGCGCCTCGTCGGCCACCTCGCGGACGGAGTCCAGCGGGCCTCGTCCGTCGAGGCCCACGTCGAGGAGCATGGTGACCATCCGGTCGATGGCGCCGGGGTCGTGGTGCGGCTCCCTCGACGCCTCGAGCGCGGTCTGGGTGGTGGCTGCCTCGGAGCGGCCGCGGGTGACGAGGTCCTTGAGTCCCATGGCGCAAACACTACGAACACAACGGTGAGACGGACGTCACACCCTCCTAGCGTCGGGGTTCGGACGCACTCGGTCGTCCGTCCCCCCACCCCGGAGGCTCGTCATGCCCCACCGTTCTCACCTTGCTCGCGCCGCCACCGCGGCCGGCTCGGCCCTGCTGGCGGGCGCCCTGCTCGCGCCCGTCCCCGCGTCGGCCGCCACCGGACCGACGCCGTCGGCGTGCCCGTCCGGGGTCGCCGACGTCGCCGACTGCTGGACCGGCCAGGACGACAACGGCGCCTACTACGCCATGGCGGTCCCGCACGACTGGAACGGCGACCTCGTCGTCCACGCCCACGGCGGCCCCGACCTCGGTGAGGCGTCCGACCCGGCCCGCAGCGTCGAGGACCTGGACCGCTGGGCGGTGATGGCGCGCGAGGGCTACGCCTGGGTCGGCTCGGCCTACCGTCGCGGCGGCTACGGCACCCGGATGGCCGTCGCCGACACCGAGAGCGCCCGCCAGGTCTTCCAGCAGACGTTCGGCGTGCCCGGCACGACGCTCGCGCACGGCCAGTCGTGGGGCGGTGACGTCGCCGCCAAGCTCGTCGAGGTGCACCCGACGTCGTACGACGGCGTGCTGCTCACCAACGGCGTGCTGGCCGGCGCCTCCCGCGGCTACGACTACCGCGTCGACCTGCGCGTGGTCTACCAGTACTACTGCGGCAACCACCCGCGCCCGACCGAGCCGCAGTACCCGCTCTGGATGGGGCTGCGCGAGGACTCGACGATGACGTCGGCCGGTCTCCGCTCGCGCCTGCAGGAGTGCACCGGCTACCAGTCCGCACCGGCCGACCGCACGGCGCTGCAGCAGCGCAACCTCGACGACATCCTCGCCGTCACCAAGGTGCCCGAGCGCACGCTCGAGTCGCACCTGCGCTTCGCCACCTTCACCTTCCGCGACATCGTCCACCACCGGCTCGACGGCCGGAACCCGTTCAGCAACAGGGGCGTGCACTACTTCGGCAGCCACGACGACAAGGCGCTCAACAAGGGCGTCGAGCGGTTCTCCGCCGACCCGGACGCCGAGCGGGACCTCACCTGGGACAGCGACCTCACCGGCGCTGTCACCATCCCGACCGTGACCCTCCACGCCATCGACGACCCGACCGCGTTCGTCGAGCACGAGTCGGCCTACCGCGCGACCCGGGAGGGCGCCGGCACCGCCGACACGCTGGTGCAGGTCTTCAGCCGCGAGTCCGAGCACAGCTCGCTGAGCAACAGCGGGTACGCCGCCGTGCTCGACGCGCTGGACACGTGGGTCGACACCGGCGTCGAGCCGACGCCCGCCGGCGTCGCAGCCTCCTGCGCGGGCAACAATTCGACGTACGGCAGTGGCTGCTTCCTCGACCCGACCTTCGAGCCGGCGTCGTTCGACAGCCGCGTCGAGACGCGCCCGGGCGGCCACCGGTGGCCGACGATGAGCGCCACGCAGGAGCGGGCCTGGTCGCGGATCCCGGGCATCGGGATCGAGCCGTGACCCGTGGCTGAGCGGGTGAGGGGCGTCACGACCGCACCTACGATGTGCCGGTGCTGACGCGACCTCGCCACGAGCAGTCCGTGGCCCGCCAGGTGCTGGTCCTGCAGCTGATCGTGGTGCTGGTCCTGGTCGTCACGGCCCTCGCCCTCGCGACCTACGACGCGCGCAACGACATCCGGGCCAGCGCCCGCGACGAGGCGGTGTCGGTCGCGAGGGCGGTGGCGCGCTCGCCGGTGGTCCGCGAGGCGATGGCTACCAGCGAACCGACCGCTCTGCTCCAGCCGTACGCCGAGGCGGTGCGCGTCGACACCGGCGTCGACTTCGTCGTGGTGATGGACCGCGACCGCACGCGGTGGTCGCACCCCAACCAGGAGCAGCTCGGCAAGACCTTCATCGGCAACCTCGGCGGGGCGCCCGACGGTGAGGTCTACACCGAGGAGTACGTCGGCACGCTGGGGCCGTCGATCCGGGCGATCGTGCCGGTCTTCGGGCCGAGCTCGGCCTCCGACACCAACACCGGCTCGCCCGTGGTGGCGCTGGTCGCGGTCGGGATCACCCTGACCCAGCTCGACGACCTGCTCGTCGACGAGTTCACCGACATCGTCGTCGCCACGGTCGTGGTGCTCATCGTCGGGATCGTGGGGGCGTGGCTGATCGCGCAGCGGCTGCGGCGCCAGACCCACGGCATGGGCGAGCGCGAGATCACCCGGATGTACGAGTACTACAGCGCGGTCCTGCACGCCGTCCGCGAGGGCCTGCTGCTCATCGACCTCGACGGGCGAGTCCAGCTCGTCAACGACGAGGCGCGCCGGCTGCTCAGCCTGCCCGGCGACGTGGTCGGGCGCTCGCTCGACGACCTCGGCCTGCCGCCGGCGCTCGTCGAGGCGGCGTCCGGCGAGCGCGGTGCCGACGAGGTCTACGTGACGGGCGACCACGTCCTGGTCGCCAGCTCCAGCGCCGCCTTCTGGGACGGCAAGGAGGTCGGCGCGGTGGTCACCCTGCGCGACCACACCGAGCTGCAGGCCGTCACCGGTGAGCTCGACATCGTCCGTGGCCTCACCGAGTCGCTGCGGGCGCAGACCCACGAGGCCGCCAACCGGCTGCACACCGTGGTCTCCCTCATCGAGATCGGGCGTACCGAGGAGGCGATCGACTTCGTCACCGACGAGCTGAAGGTCGCGCAGATGCTGACCGACCGCGTCGTCGGCGCGGTGGGCGACCCGGTCGTCGCGGCCCTGCTGCTCGGCAAGTCCGCGGAGGCCGCGGAGCGCGGCATCTCGCTCACGGTCACCGGCGAGCTGCCGGCGTCGTTCGCCGTCGGCTCCCCGCGCGACCTCGTCACCGTCCTCGGCAACCTCGTCGACAACGCGATCGACGCCGTCGCCGGCGCCGCCGACCGCCGCATCGTGGTGCACCTCGAGGGCTCGCCCGGCCACGCGCGGCTCGTCGTCGGCGACAGCGGACCCGGGCTCACCCCCGAGGAGGCCGCCCACGCCCTCGAGCGCGGCTGGACGTCGAAGGCCGACGCCGGGGACGCGCATGGCGTGGGCCTCGCCCTCGTCTCGCAGGTCGCCCGGCGCCTCGGCGGCGGGGTGCGGATCGGACGGTCCGAGCTCGGCGGCGCCGAGATGGTCGTCGTACTGGGTCGGGCGCCCGAGCCGGCGAGCGCGGAGGTGCCGGCATGAGTGACACCCCACGACGTACTCCGTCTCCTCCGCTGCGCTCCTCCGACGAAGAACGCCGCGGGGACCCCAAAGGCAGCGTCCGGGTCCTGGTCGTCGAGGACGAGCCGCTCGTCGCGGAGGCGCACGCGGAGTACACCCGCCGCGTCGCGGGCTTCGACGTCGTCGGCGTCGCCAACTCCGCGACCGAGGCCGCCCGCATGCTCGGCGACCGCGAGGTCGACCTGGTGCTGCTCGACATGTACCTCCCCGACGGCCACGGCCTCGGCCTGCTCCGCAACCTGCGCGCCGGCGGCACCATGTGCGACGTCATCGCGGTCACCTCGGCGCGCGACGCCGAGATGGTGCGCCGCGCGGTCGCCCACGGGGTCGTGCTCTACCTGATCAAGCCGTTCACGTTCCCGATGTTCCGCGCCAAGCTCGAGCAGTACGCCGACTACCGCCGGCAGCTCGGCGACGCCCCCGAGCAGGTGATGCAGGACGAGGTCGACCGCATGCTCGGTTCGCTGCGCGTCGCCACCTCCGACGGCGCCCTCCCCAAGGGGCTCACCGCGGAGCGGCTGCACGAGGCGATGGACCACCTCCGCACACCTCCCTGCGTGCTGTCCGCGCGGGAGCTCGGGGAGAAGCTGGAGAGCTCGCGCGTCACCGCCCGGCGCTACCTGGAGCACCTCGCCGACATCGGGGTCGTCGCCCGGTCGCTGCGCTACGGGGGCAGCGGGCGGCCGGAGGTCGAGTACCGCTGGCAGCACTCGTCCTCCAGCCGGTGACGCACGAGCGGTGAGTGAGACAGGTTCCTGGCGACCAGAACATGTCTCACTCACCGCTCGATGGACGGACCTAGTCGTCCTCGCCTTGGAAGACGACCTCACGCTTGCGGCGTACCGACGGCAGCACCGCGATCATGATGATCAGCGCGGCGAGGATCAGCAGCGACGCGGAGATCGGCCGTGTCAGGAAGACCGTCGGGTCGCCCCGGCTGATGATCATCGCGCGGCGGAGGTTCTCCTCGAGCAGCGGCCCGAGCACGAAGCCGAGCAGCAGCGGCGCGGCCTCGCAGCCCCACCGGATGAGGAAGTAGCCCACGACACCCGCGGCGGCGATGGCGAACACGTCCCACGAGTTGAGGCCGAGGGAGTAGCAGCCGATCGAGGCGAAGGCGATGATCGCCGGGAACATCACCTCGTAGGGCACCGACAGCATCTTCACCCAGATGCCGATGAGCGGCAGGTTGAGCGCCACCAGCAGCAGGTTGCCCACCCACATCGAGGCGATCAGGCCCCACACCAGCTCGGGCTCGTCATTGATGACGTTGGGCCCCGGGGTGATGCCCTGGATGATGAAGGCGCCGACGAGCAGCGCCATCACCGGGTGCGCCGGCAGGCCGAGCGACAGCAGCGGGATGAACGACGTCTGCGCCGCGGCGTTGTTGGCCGACTCGGGCGCCGCGACCCCCTCGATGACGCCGGTGCCGAACTTCTTCGGCTCCTTCGAGAGGTTCTTCTCCACGGAGTACGACGTGAAGCTGGCCAGCACGTGCCCGCCGCCGGGCAGCACGCCGAGCACCGACCCGAGGGCCGTGCCACGGAGGACCGGGTTGCGGATGCGGCGGAAGTCGTCCTTGCTCAGCCAGAGTCCCTCCACCTTCTTCGTGACGATCGAGGACGAGTTCTTCGTCTCCAGGTTGCGGATGATCTCCGCGAGGCCGAAGAGGCCGACCGCGAGCGAGACGAAGTCCAGGCCGCCGTAGAGCTCGCGCACGCCGAAGGTGAAGCGCGGGACGCCGGTGAACTGGTCCTGGCCGATCGTGCCGAGCAGCAGGCCCAGCACGATCATCGCGAGCGCCTTGACTGCTGACCCGCTGGCGAGCGCGATGCTCGCGATCAGGCCGAGGACGACGATCGCGAAGTAGTCCGCCGGCCCGAACTTCAGCGCCAGCTGCGCCAGGGGCGGGGCGAACAGGGCGAGCACGATGGTGCCCACGGTCCCGGCGAAGAACGACCCGAGGGCAGCCGTCGCCAGGGCCGGTCCGGCCCGCCCTTGTCGGGCCATCTGGTGCCCGTCGAGCGCCGTCACCACCGATGACGACTCACCGGGCAGGTTGAGCAGGATGGCCGTTGTCGAGCCGCCGTACTGCGCGCCGTAGTAGATGCCGGCGAGCATGATCAGCGAGGCGACCGGGTCGAACTCGAAGGTGATCGGCAGCAGCAGCGCCACCGTCGCCGTGGGCCCGATGCCGGGCAGCACGCCGACCGCGGTGCCGAGCGTGACGCCCAGCAGGCAGATGAGGATGTTGGTCGGCTGGAGCGCGGTCTCGAGGCCGAGGAGGATGCCGTCCACGTCAGCCTCCCAGCCAGTCGCCGAGCAGCGGCAGCCGCAGCTGCAGCAGCGACACGAAGACGACCAGGCACAGCGCGGTGATGCCGGCGGCCGTCAGTGCTGCCTTGAGGGGGCTGGTGCCGTGCCCGGCCATCGCGGCGATGAACGTCGTCACGAACAGCGTCGGGCCGAGCCCGAGGCCGGACACGAAGAACCCGAAGAACATGATCGCCGCCACGAGCAGCCCACCGCGGCGCCACGGGATCGGCTCCCGCTGGACGTCGCGGATCGACGGATCGCCACCACGGAAGCCCATCGCGACGATGAGGACCCCGAGCACGACCAGGATGCCGCCGAGGACCAGCGGGACGTAGCCCGAGCCCATCCGCAGCGCCGAGCCGACGTCGTACCTCGAGCCGCCGATGGCGAACGCGAGGCCCAGCACGACGAACGCGGCGCCCGCGTAGAGGTCCGGCCGGAACAGCGCCGGGCGGTGCCCGGCGCCGTCCAAAAGGGTGTGGTCGGTGCTCATCCGCCGGTGACTCCGGACTCCTCGATGATCGGGGTCCAGAGGTCGATCTGCTCCTGCAGCTTGGCGGTGTGGGCGTCAGGGGTGACGTCCTCGGCCGGCGCGGGGGTGGTGCCGAGGTCGGCCATGCTGTCGATGACGTTCTGGTCCTGCAGCGCCACCTCGAGGGCCGCCGTCAGCTTCTCGACGATCTCGTCGGGTGTCTCGGACGGGACGTAGAGCCCGTGCCACACGCCGACCTCGACGTCCGACCAACCCTCCTCGGCGGTCGTCGGGAGGTCGGGCAGCGCCTCGATCGGCTCCGGCGTCGTGACGGCGTACGCCTTGATGTCGCCGGACTGGATCTGCGCGGCCGTGTTGGTGGTCTGGTCGCACATGAAGTCGACCTGGCCGCCGACGAGGTCGGTCAGCGCCGGACCGGTGCCGTCGTACGGCACCTCGGTGAGGTCGACGCCGAGCTGCTGCTCGATGAGGAGGCCGCACAGCTGGGAGGCGGCGCCCACGCCGGCGTTGGCGAGGGTGACCGTGTCGGCGTTCTCCTCGACGTAGGTCGCGAGCTCGTCGAGCGTCTCGGGCTCGAAGTCCTTGCGCGCGACGATCGTCATCGGCACGTCGGTGACCAGGCCGACGGTCTTGAAGTCCTCCACCGGGTCGTAGGCCAGGTCGGGGTAGAGGCCCGGGGCCGTCGACATGCCGATGTGGTGGATCAGCACCTCGTAGCCGTCCGGGTCCGCGTCGGCGACCTGACCGGCCGCGACGGTGCCGCCCGCACCCTCGACGTTCTGCACGATGATCTCCGCGCCGAGCTCCTCGGCCATCGGCTCGGCGATGAGGCGGGTGACGGTGTCGGTCGGTCCACCGGCCGCGAACGGCACCACCAGGGTGATGTCGTCGTCGGGGAAGGCGGCCGGGTCGGCCTCGCCGCCACCGCACGCAGCGAGCGTGAACATCGACAGGCAGGCGAGGGTGGCCAGGGGGATGCGCCGGTGCATGGGTGCTCCTAGTTCGGGGAGTGTGTCGCCGGTCACACTCCCCACCCGCGGGCCGCGGGTCACCGTTGTGCACCTTGTGTTCACGGGTGGTGTTCACGGCCCCGGGGCGGTGAGTGAGCCACCGCTCGGCGGCCGGACTGCGGGTCGCCCGTGCCCGGTATCTAGGGACGATCTGGTCGGTCGTACGCCCGATCCACGACCAGAACGTCCCTAGATACCTCAGGCGACGGAGGAGCGGAACCCCCGCAGCCGGAGGCTGTTGGTCACGACGAAGACGCTGGAGAACGCCATCGCGGCGCCGGCGAGCATCGGGTTGAGGAGGCCGGCGGCGGCGAGGGGGAGCGCGGCGACGTTGTAGGCGAAGGCCCAGAAGAGGTTGCCCTTGATCGTGCCGAGGGTGCGGCGGGAGAGCCGGATGGCGTCGACGGCGACGAGCAGGTCGCCGCGCACGAGGGTCAGGTCACCGGCCTCGATGGCCACGTCGGTGCCGGTGCCCATCGACAGCCCGAGGTCGGCCTGGGCGAGGGCGGCGGCGTCGTTCACCCCGTCGCCCACCATCGCGACGACCTTGCCGGCGGCTTGGAGCCGCTGGACCTCGGCGACCTTGTCGGCCGGCAGTACGTCGGCCACGACGGTCTCGATCCCGACCTGGTCGGCGACCTGGCGGGCGGCGGCCTCGTTGTCGCCGGTGAGCAGGATCGGGGTCAGGCCGAGGTCGCGCAGCGCGGCGACGGCCTGCGCGGACGTGGGCTTCACGGTGTCGCCGACGACGATGACGCCCCGCGCGCGGCCGTCCCAGCCGACGGCGACGGCGGTGCGGCCCTCGCCCTGCGCCCGCTGGACGGCGGCGTCCAGCGACGGCGGGAGGTGCTGCGCCCAGTCGGCGAGCAGGCTCGGCCGGCCGACGACGACGGCATGGCCCTCGACGACGCCCTCGACACCCAGCCCCTCGCGGCTGGCGAAGTCCTCGACCACAGGTAGCTGAGGACGTGGTGGACGGATCCCGGGCTCGTTCGCGTACGCCGCGTCCTCGGACACACCGGCGGCGGCGATCGCCCGGCCGATCGGGTGCTCGGACGCCGACTCGAGCGCGGCCGCGAGGCGTCGTACGTCGTCGACGGACTCGCCCTCGGCGACCACCACGTCGTGGACGGTCATCTCGCCGGTGGTCACGGTGCCGGTCTTGTCGAGCACGATCGTGTCCACGCGCCGGGTCGACTCGAGGACCTCGGGGCCCTTGATGAGGATGCCGAGCTGGGCGCCGCGGCCGGTGCCGACCATGAGCGCGGTCGGCGTGGCCAGGCCGAGGGCGCAGGGGCACGCGATGATCAGGACGGCGACCGCGGCGGTGAAGGCCGCCGTGGCACCCGCCCCGGCGCCGAGCCAGAAGCCCAGCGTCGCGACCGACAGGCCGATGACGATCGGCACGAAGACGCCGGACACGCGATCGGCGAGGCGCTGCACCTCGGCCTTGCCGTTCTGCGCGTCCTCGACCAGCCGAGCCATCTGCGCGAGCTGGGTGTCGGCGCCGACGCGGGTGGCGCGGACGACGAGCCGGCCACCGGCGTTGACCGTGGCGCCGACGACGGCATCGCCGGGCTTGACCTCCACCGGGACCGACTCACCGGTGAGCATCGAGGCGTCGACGGCAGAGCTGCCCTCGACGACCTCGCCGTCGGTGGCGACCTTCTCGCCGGGGCGTACGACGAACAGGTCGCCCACCGCGAGCTGGTCGACCGGGATCCGGGTCTCGCTCCGCCCACCAGAAGCGTCGTCGCGCAGCACCGCCACGTCGCGGACGCCGAGCTCGAGCAGCGCCCGGAGTGCCGCACCCGCACGCCGCTTGGAGCGGTGCTCCAGCCAGCGTCCGGCGAGGAGGAACGTCGTCACCCCGGCCGCGGCCTCGAGGTAGATGTTGCCCGCGCCGTCGGTGCGGTCGATCGAGATCTGGAACGGGTGCGTCATGCCCGGTTCGCCGGCGGTGCCGAGGAAGAGCGCCCACAGCGACCAGCCGAACGCGGCCAGCACGCCGACCGACACCAGCGTGTCCATCGTCGTCGCGCCGTGGCGCAGGTTGGTCCACGCCGCGCGGTGGAAGGGCCACGCGCCCCACACGACGACGGGCGCGGCCAGCGCCAGCGAGGCCCACTGCCAGTAGGTGAACTGCCAGGCCGGGACCATCGCCATCGCGACGACGGGGATGCTGAGGGCGGTGCTGACGAGCAGTCGCTGCAGCAGCGGGTCGCGCTCCGGCTCGGCCGCGGCGACCTCGTCGGGCGGCGTCGGCAGCGCGGCGGCGTAGCCCGCGGCCTCGACGGTGCGCAGCAGGTCGTCGGTCGAGACGGTGACGGGGAAGGAGACCTTCGCCTTCTCGGTGGCGTAGTTGACGGTGGCCGAGACGCCGTCGAGCTTGTTGAGCTTGCGCTCGATGCGGTTGGCGCACGACGCGCAGGTCATGCCGGTGATCGCCAGCTCGACGTCGCTCAGCGGCTGGGCCTCAGCGCTGGACTCAGTGGTCATGGTCGCCTCCCTCCGCATGCCCGGAGCCGTCGCCGGAGTTGTCCTCGGAGCCGTCGGCCGGAGCCCCGCCCGACTCGACCGTGAACGCCGCGGTGTGCACCTGCCCGCGGTGCTGGAAGTCCAGGAACAGGCGGTACGTCGCCGGCTCGGGGAACGCCGTCGCGAAGTCGATGCCCGGGCCGGCCGGACCCTCCTCGGGGTGGACGTGGAGGTAGCCCAGGTCGCCGGCGCGCATCGCGACGAGGTGGCCGTAGGCGCCGAGGTAGGGCTCGAGGTCGGTGACCGGCTCGCCGTCGAGCTCGATGCGCGTCGTGAGGACGGTCGACGCCCCCGGCGCGGTGTCACCCGCCAGGGTCACGGTGTAGGTGCCCGCGTCGGTCTCGACCTCTGCGATCCGGTCGTCGGCCGCCAGGGCGGCGGGCGTGAAGTCTCCGGCGACCGACACGTCGTCGGCCAGCGTGATGCCCTCCCAGCCCGCGGGCACGAGGTCGGCCACGACCCGCCACACGCCGGGCGTGAGCCGCACGTCCACCGACCAGGTGCCGGTGCTGCGGTCGAGCCGCGGGTGCACGTGCTGGAAGCCGGTCAGGTCGCGGCGTACGACGATGAGGTGCAGGTCCTTCTCGTGCTCGCGCGTGTAGTCGAGCAGGGGGCGCCCGCTGGAGGTGAGCACCTGGAAGTCGAGGCGGGTGCGCCCGGCGGCCGGCGTACGGTCGGCGAGCGCGAGCGTGAAGCCGTCGGCGCGGGCGGTGAGCCCGGTCGCCTCGGCGACGGCGGAGGAGGGGTCGTCGTGCGACCCGGCCTCGTCGTCGTGGGAGGCGTCGGCACCGTGGGCGGCGCCCTCGTGTGCGACGGGTTCGGTGTCGAGCGGGCCGACGAGCCGGCCCCCGCCCCATGCCAGCGCGAACGCGACGGCCAGGGCCGACACGAACGCGAGGACACGCAGCGGCGTGCTCATGGTCAGGCTCCTTCGGGCTGGGGTTTCAAGAACTCGACTCGGCGCCCTGTCGGCTCGCTGGCGCTCGCTGACAGGTCACCGCTCTCAGGCGACGGCGTAGCCGGCCTTCTCGACGGCGGCGCGGACGGCCGAGTCGTCGAGGGGGGTCGCGCTGGTGACGGTGACGGCTCCGGTCTCGACGACGACGGCGACGTCCTCGACGCCCGCGATCTCGGAGATCTCCTCGGTGACCGACGCGGCGCAGTGGCCGCAGGTCATCCCGGTGACGGTGTAGGTGGTGGTCTGGCTCATGGAGTGCTCCTGCAAACGTGGGAAGGGGGGCGCGGGGTCAGGACTTCACGAGGCGGGCGATGGCCTCGGAGGCCTCCTTGAGCTTCTGCTCCTGCTCGGCCCCGCCCTGCCGGGCGGCGTCGACGAGGCAGTGCGCCATGTGGTCGTCGAGCAGGCTGAGCGCGAGCGCCTGGAGCGCCTTCGTCGCCGCGGACACCTGGGTGAGGATGTCGATGCAGTACTTCTCCTCCTCGACCATCCGCTGGATCCCGCGGACCTGCCCCTCGATCCGGCGGAGGCGCTTGAGGTGCGCCTGGACGGCTTCGTCGTTGCCCTCGAGGTGGCCGTGCTGCTCACTCATGGATCCAAGATACCCCTAGGGGGTATCAGGATCAAGGCGAGGCTCACCCGAGGGGGTGAAAATAGTCGTGCTGGCACCACTGATGTGAATGCCGCGCACCCCCCCGGGTTACTGTCCCCAGTGACGGTCGGGGGGTCGTCGGGAGATGGAGGTTCCGTCTCTCCGAGGCGATCCCTAGGACCCACCAGATGATGAGCATGGACATCCGTGTCGCGCTGCTCGGCGGCGACGAGCTCGTGAGGCGAGGCCTCGACAGCATGCTGAAGACGCTCGGCGGCTTCGAGCTCGGGACGATCAAGGACCGCTCTCGCCTGCCGGTCGACATCGCGCTGGTCGAGACCTTCGGGACGGCGCGCAGTGACACCACGCTGCAGCGCGCGGTCACCGACCCGCACATCCGCCGGGTCGCGGTCTACACGTGGAACCACCAGCCCGGCCTGGCCCACGAGCCGCTCGGCAACGGCGTCACCGGCTACCTGGCCAAGAGCCTCAACGCCCAGCAGCTCGGTCGCGCCCTGCGCGCGATCCACCTCGGCGAGACCGTCGTCGCCCCGCTCCTGCCGGTGCTGCCGACCAAGGACCTGCGCTCGACCACCCAGATCGACTTCCTCACCGCCCGTGAGCGCGAGACCCTCGCCCACATCGCCACCGGCAAGAGCAACGACGACATCGCGCGACAGATGCAGATCTCGCTGAACTCCGTGAAGTCCTACATCCGCAGCGCCTACCGCAAGACCGGCGTGCAGAGCCGCAGCCAGGCGGTGCTCTGGGCCGTCTCGCACGGCCTGGCGGCGGAGGCCCTCGAGCGCGTCTGACCCCCGGGCTACCCGGCGCTCGCGGGCGCCGGCGCCGGTGTCGCGGGACGTACGCCGGACGCGCGCGGCCACTCGCCGCGGCTGATCAGCACCTCGCGCAGCAGGTCGGGGCGGTCGGTGATGATGCCGTCCACGCCCATGTCGAGGAGCACGCGCATCGCGGTGGGGTCGTCGACGGTCCACACCACCACCCGGATGCCGAGCTCGTGTGCGCGCCGGATCACCCGCTCGGAGTGCACGGGGAGCCGGCCGAGCCGGATCGGCACGTGCGCGAACGCACCACCCGCGAGCACGTCGGTCCGCAGCCCCGGAGGGCGTACGCCGCCGCGCGAGCAGGCGATGAGCGTGGTGAGCGAGCGCCAGCCGAGTGCCGTCGTCACGCCCGGCGCCTCGTCGCGGAGACGGTCCAGCCAGCGGGACCACGCCCCCGCCACGAGGACCCGCTCCGCCCAGCCGGGGTTGGCCCGCAGCAGCCGCGCCATCACGCCGATCGACGCCTCGTCCTTGAGGTCGATCGCGAACCTCGCGTCCGGGAAGGACGCCATCGCCTCGACCAGCGTCGGGATCCGGTCGGTGCCCCCGACGCGCAGGCGGCGCAGGTCGGCCAGGTGCAGGTCGGCGACGCGCCCGGGATGGCCGGTGACCCGGCGCAGCGCGGGGTCGTGGAAGCAGACGACGTGTCCGTCGCGGGTCGTGCGGACGTCGGTCTCGAGGTGGGTCAGGCCGAGCGCGGTGGCCCGCCCGAAGGCAGCGAGCGTGTTCTCGGGGGCGAGCCCCATGCCACCCCGGTGGGCGATGGCGAGCGGTCCGGTGTGGTCGCCGTAGCTGGTCACGCGCCCAGCATGTGCCGGTCGGCGGACCCCTGTCGCGCCGGGTGGAGGGGTCCGGGCGAGTGTTCACCGAGGCTTCGCACGCGCGCCCGGAGGGCGTCGTACGACGTCCCCCGGACGCTCACGGGTCGTGACATCTGGCGGCCTTGGCAGACTGCGCGCATGACGACCCGGACCGCCGCCCGTCTCGCCGAGATCGCCGCCGACCACCTCGACCCCGACGCCGCGCGCCGCTGGCTCGCCCTCCTGCGTCCGGCGGTCCAGCTCGTCCCGGCCGGCCCCGGCGACCCGGTCGTCGCCCGCCTCGGCGGTACGCCCGAGCTGCCGCCCGGGACCGAGTGGCCGCAGTGGCCCGGTCAGGGCCGGCTGTCGTTCGTGGTCGAGCTCGACCTGGCGGCGCTGGCTGCGACGGGGACGGACGCAGGGATCGCCCTGCCGGCGGAGGGCCGCCTGCTCGGGTTCTACTTCGAGCCGGACGCGGACGGCCGCGTGGTCCTGCCCGGCGACCCGGACACGGTGCCGGGCTCGCGACTTCTCCACGTGACCGGCACCGGGCCGGCGGCCGACCCGGCTGCCGAGCTCGCCGCGGTGCAGACCCTCACCTGGCCGGACATGTCACACCCGGCCCTGGAGGACGCGGGCCTCGACGAGCTGCCGGACCCTTTCTGGGACGCGCTCGACGAGGTGCGCGAGGAGGATCCCGGGTCCGACTCGTTCGGTCGTCAGGTGGGCGGCTGGGCCTCCCCTGTGCAGGCCTCCGTCGAGCTCGAGACCGCCGAGCTCCGCCTCGGCGCTGCGACGTACGACGACGTCCACCGGGAGGAGGCGCTCCGGTGGCGCCTCCTCCTGCAGATCGACAGCGACTGGGCCGCCGGCACGGCGTGGGAGCCCGCGACCTGCCTCTACTGGCTCGCCCGCACCGACGGCGCAGGGCCGCTCCGGGTGCCCGACGACATCGGCTTCACCTGGCAGTGCTGACGATCAGGTGCGGTAGCCGCCGAGCAGCTCGGCCAGGCGCAGGTGCGGCTGCGCCTCGTCCTTGAGCCCCTTGCGCTCGAGGGCGCGCCCCACCAGCAGGTGGGCGTAGGGCTCGTTGGGGTCGTGCTCGAGCAGCTCGGTCGCGACCCGGATCGTGCCGTCGAGCTGGGCCGAGTGGAACAGCGAGCGCGCCAGCAGCAGGCGTACGTCGGTGAGCTCGTGCCCCACGTCGCCGGGGTCGTCGAGCAGCTCGGCCAGCAGGACCGCCGCCTCGCGGTAGCCGCGCTCCGCGAAGAGCGCCTGGGCCCGCAGCCAGCGGTCGTGGGTGGTGTCCTCGAGCAGCCCCGCGTGTCCGCGCAGCAGGTCCTCGAAGGGGGTGAAGTCGGTCATCGTCGCTCCTCTCGCAGAGCAGATCCGCCGGGTGTCCGGAGGACAGGTCGACGGCGGGATCCATCCGAGCGTGCGCCCGGATGCCGGTCCAACGCAGCAGGTGCCCCGGCGATTCCACGGCCGATCGCGAGGAATACTGGGCGTGGCAGTCCCGTTGGAGGTGGTACAAACTTCAACCACCGGTTGGAACCAATCGCAGGAGGACCTCATGCAGTTCGGCATCTTCAGCGTCGGTGACGTCACGACGGACCCGACCGACGGACGCACCCCGTCCGAGGCCGAGCGCATCTCGGCGATGACGCAGTACGCCCTCAAGGCGGAGGAGGTCGGCCTCGACGTCTTCGCGACCGGCGAGCACCACAACCCGCCGTTCGTCGTGTCGTCCCCGACCACGCACCTCGGCTTCGTCGCGGCGCAGACCGAGAAGATGCTGCTCTCCACGAGCACGACGCTGATCACCACCAACGACCCGGTGAAGATCGCCGAGGACTACGCGTTCCTCCAGCACCTCTCCGGCGGTCGCGTCGACCTGATGATGGGCCGCGGCAACACCGGCCCGGTCTACCCATGGTTCGGCAAGGACATCCGCGACGGCATCAAGCTCGCGGTCGAGAACTACCACCTGCTGCGCAAGCTCTGGCGCGAGCCGGTCGTGAACTGGCAGGGCCAGTTCCGCACGCCGCTGCAGGGCTACACCTCGACTCCCGCGCCGCTCGACGGCACGCCGCCCTTCGTGTGGCACGGGTCGATCCGCAGCACCGAGATCGCCGAGCAGGCGGCCTACTACGGTGACGGCTTCTTCCACAACCACATCTTCTGGAACAAGGAGCACACCGAGCAGATGGTGAAGCTCTACCGCCGCCGCTTCGAGCACTACGGCCACGGCGCCGCCGACCAGGCCTACGTCGGCCTGGGTGGCCAGGCGTTCATGGCCTCCACCGAGGCCGAGGCCAAGCGCGTCTTCCGGCCCTACTTCGACAACGCCCCGGTCTACGGCCACGGCCCGTCGATGGAGGACTTCACCGAGATGACCCCGCTGACCGTCGGCACCCCCGAGCAGGTCATCGAGCGCACCCTGGGCTTCGCCGACTACGTGGGCGACTACCAGCGCCAGCTGTTCCTCATGGACCACGCCGGCCTGCCCACCTCGCTGGCGCTCGAGCAGATCGAGATGCTCGGCACCGAGGTCGTGCCGGTGCTGCGCACGGAGTTCGAGCGCCGTCGCCCGGCCCACGTGCCCAGCGACCCGCCCACCCACGCGTCCCTCGTCGCGGCCGGTCCCGACGCCCCGCACCACCTCGTCGAGCCCGCCCGGGCCCGCGCCGAGGAGCTCGCGCAGCAGGCCGAGGCCGTGTCTGTCGAGGCGCAGGGATGAGCCGACGCATCGTCGTGGTGACGGCGGGACTGACCGTCCCGTCGTCCACCCGGCTCCTGGCCGACCAGCTCGCCGAGGCGACGACCGCGCAGGTCACCGCCCGTGGCGAGTCGGCGGACATCGAGTTCATCGAGCTGCGCGAGGTCGCCGGTGAGCTGGCGACCTTCATGGTCACCGGCGGCATCCCGACGCCGCGGCTGACGGAGCTGCGCGAGCAGGTCGCCGCGGCCGACGGGATGATCGTCGTGACGCCGGTCTTCAACGGCAGCTACAGCGGGCTGTTCAAGATGTTCTTCGACGCCCTCGACAAGGACTCCCTGGCCGGTACGCCGGTGCTGATCGCCGCGGCCGCCGGCAGTGCCCGGCACTCGCTGGTCCTCGACCACGCGCTGCGGCCGCTGTTCGCCTACCTCCGCGCGGTCGTCGTACCCACCGGGATCTTCGCCGCGACCGAGGACTTCGGCAGCCACGGCCTCTCCGACCGGATCACCCGCGCCGCGGCCGAGCTCGCCGCGCTGGTGCTCAGCCAGGGCGGCTACGGCGTCGGTGGGTTCGCCCCCGACCTGGCGGCGCGCCCGCGGCGTACGTCCGGCACGCAGGTCGCGGCCGACGTGACGCCCTTCGGCGACCTGCTCCGGGGGCACGCCGGCGAGGCCTGAGCCCCACCGACGCACCCCGCTCGGTCTCAGCGCGCCGACGCGAGCTCCGGCTCGGCGCCGGCCCCACGGGCGTCGTCCTCCTCGACGACCTCGCCGAGGGGCGCTGCCGGGCGTCGCGGCCACCACACCCGCTCGCCCAGCAGCACGAGCGCGGCCGGCAGCATCACCAGCCGGATCAGGGTGGCGTCGACGAGGATCGCGGTCGCCAGCGCGACGCCCATCATCTTCATCTCGAGCATGCTCAGCGTCGCGAAGATGGCGAAGACGGACACCATCACCGCAGCGGCGCTGGTCACGACGGACGCGCTGTCGCGGATGCCCTGCTCGACGGCGAGGCGGGTCGGGAGCCCGCGCCCGACCAGCTCGCGGATCCGGCTCATCACGAACACGTGGTAGTCCATCGACAGCCCGACCAGCACCACGAGCACGAACAGCGGGATCCAGTCGATGACGAAGCCCGGGCTGGTGAAGTCGAGCAGGCCCTCGAGCCAGCCGTGCTGGAACACCAGCGTGAGCACGCCGAAGGCGACGCCGACCGAGACCAGGTTGAGGAAGGTGGACAGCAGCGCGACCGGCACGCTGCGGAACGCCGTCCCCATCATCACCAGGGTCAGCAGGAGCACGAACCCGATCACTCCCGGCATCCACGCTCGCAGGCGGTCGTCGAAGTCGAGGTTGGACGCGGCGGCCCCGCCCACCGCCCACTCGGCGCCCGAGCCGGCGAACGCCGCCGGGGCGAGGTCGTCGCGCAGGTCGTTGATCGCCGCGGCGCTGCGGTCGTCGGACTCCGGCCAGGGCAGCGACATGGTCAGGGTCGAGGTGGCGCCGTCCGCGGCGTCGACGAGACCGTCGGGCACCGCCTCGAAGTCGCCACGTCCGGCAGTGGACTCCAACGTGGCGAGCGCGGTGCGGGCGTCGTCGCCGCGGGCGACGACGGTGACGGTCGTGCCCTCGCTGGGGAACTCCTCGGCCMCCGCGCGGAGGGTGTCGGCGGCCGGGATGCCGCGGGGCAGCGTCTCGAGGCTCGAGGCGTGCATCGTCATGCCCAGCGCCGGGACGGCGAGGACGCCGACGACCGCGACGGACGCGGCCAGCGCGGCCGCCGGGTGGCGTACGACCGGGGCGAGGACGCGGCGGCTGATCCCGCCGGCGCCGATGCGCCGGTTGAGCCGCCAGAGCAGCGGCACCCGCGGCCGGTCGACCCAGCGGCCGAGCGCGACCAGCAGCGCGGGGAGCACCGTGATCGACCCGACGACCGCCACCGCGACCACGACGATCGCGCCGAGCGCGAGGGAGTCGAAGGTGACGACGTCGACCAGGAAGAGGCCCGCCATGGACGCTGCCACCGCGAGACCGGAGACCACGATCGAGTGGCCCGAGGTCTGGGCGGCGATCTCGACGGCGTCGAGGGTGGTGCGGCCGCGGGCGCGTTCCTCGCGCTCGCGCTTGAGGTAGAACAGCGAGTAGTCGACGCCGACGGCCATCCCGATCAGCACGATCATCGAGTTCACCGTGGGCTCGGCGGGCACGAAGTGGGACGCGGCCGCGGCGATGCCCATGGTCGCCGCCACGCTGCCGAGCGCCAGGAGGACCGGGATGCCGGCCGCGATGAGCGCACCGAAGGCCAGCAGCATGAGCAGGAGGGTCACCGGCAGGCTGATCCCCTCCGCGGAGGACAGATCGTCGGCGACCTGGTCGTTGATGTCCCGGTCCGTGGTGAGGTCACCCGCCTGCCGGACCGTGAGGTCCGGGTGGTCCGCGGCGACGGTGGCGGTCACGGCCTCCAGCGGCGCGGGGTCCTCGACGCCCTCCTTCAGCGACACCGCGACGAGCATCGCGGTCCGGGCGTCGTTCCACACCGGGGCGTCGACCTCGGCGACGCCGTCGGCGTCGGCCATCCCGGTGGCGACCTCCTTCGCCGCGCGAGGCAGCTCGGCCCGGCCGGCCCGGTCTCCCGCGTCGCTCTGGAGCAGCACCACCTCGCCCGGCGGCGCCGACAGGCCCGCCTGCTCGGCCATCGCGTCGGCCCGACCGGACTGCCCGATGCGGTAGTCGGCCTCCTCCGCCTGCTGGGTGGGGACGAGGACGGCCAGGCTCGTGGCAGCCACCACGAGGACCAGCCAGGTGAGGATCGCGCGCCACGGGTGCTCGGCGCTCCAGCGCGCGGCCCGCTGCGGGATCCGGGTGATCAGGTCGGCGGCCATGGCCGTGCTCCGTTCGGTGGGTGGTGGGGTCGTCCTCCAACCTCGCGCCGCGCGGCGGACGGCGCAGCGGGGGCACCTCCCGAGCCGGAGTGGGGTCAACCCCACCGTGCGGAGCGCGCGGATCCGTGAGGATGGGGACATGGCAAGCACGGCGGGACCGGCGCGACTGACGCGCAACGCACTGCTCCAGGTGCTGCTCGCACTCCCGACGCTGCTGGCCCTCGTGCTCACGGTGGTCGGCGGGGCGACGGCGCTGCTGGTGGTGGGGATCCCGGTCGTGCTCGTGGGGCTGCCGATGCTGCGGTGGATCGCCGACCGGCACCGCACGCTCGCCGCCGAGGCCCTCGGGCACCCCGTCCCGACCGAGCGGCGGTCGGTGGAAGGGCAGCACGCGCTGCGCCGGCTGCAGACCTGGGCCGCCGACCCGATGTCGTGGCGGGAGCTGGCCTGGGCCCTCGTCTCGACGACCGTCGGGCTGGCGATCTCGCTGACCGTGGTGCTCCTGGCGCTGCTGATCGTGACGCTGGTGCTGTGGTGGTTCGCGACGCCGCAGCTGATGACGCTCCGCAGCCTGCTCGACGCCCGCCTGTTGAGCCGGGGCAGCCACCAGCTGCTCGAGGAGCGGGTCGCGGTGCTGACCGAGACCCGGGCCGAGCGGGTCGAGGACTCCGCCGCCGAGCTGAGGCGCATCGAGCGCGACCTCCACGACGGCGCCCAGGCCCGGCTGGTGGCCCTGCGGATGCACCTCGGCCTCGCGCAGGAGCTCGTGGAGTCGGATCCGACGGCCGCCCGTACGCTCCTCGCCGAGGCAGCGGCGACGACCGGCGCCGCGCTCGGCGACATCCGCGATGTCGTCCGTGGGATCCACCCGCCGGTGCTGGCCGACCGCGGGCTCGCGGGAGCGGTGGAGGCGATCGCCCTGGACCTCGCGGTGCCCGTCTCGGTCACCCCGGACCTCCCGGACCGCCTGCCGGCGCCGGTGGAGTCGGCCGTCTACTTCGCCGTCGTGGAGTGCCTGGCCAACGTCGGCAAGCACGCTGCCGCCGAGCACGCCTGGGTGGACCTCCGCCACGTCGACGACCTGCTCACCGTGGTGGTCGGCGACGACGGCCGCGGTGGCGCCGACCCGGCTGCGGGGACGGGCCTGCGTGGGGTCGCGCGGCGGCTGGCGGCGCTCGACGGGACCGTGAGAGTCTCGAGCCCGTCGGGTGGACCGACGCTCGTGACACTGGAGGTGCCGTGCAGCTCGTCCTCGCCGAGGACAACGCCCTCCTCCGGGACGGCCTGACCCGGATCCTCGAGGCGCACGACCTCACCATCCGGCACTCCGTCGCCAACGCGCCCGAGCTCGAGGTCGCGCTGACGGACCCGGAGGTCGACGCCGCGGTCCTCGACGTACGCCTGCCTCCGACGCTGACCGACGAGGGCCTGCGGGCCGCCATCGCGGTGCGCGCCGCTCGTCCGGGCTTTCCCGTGCTGGTGCTGTCCCAGTGGGTCGAGCACCTCTACGCCCGCGAGCTGCTGGCCAGCGGCGAGGGCGGGGTGGGCTACCTCCTGAAGGACCGGGTCGGCGACATCCGCGACTTCGTCGACGCCGTACGCCGGGTCGCCGGCGGTGGCACCGTCCTGGACCCCGAGGTCGTCGCCGCGCTCATGGCCCGACCGCGTGCGCGGGCCGTCGACCGCCTCTCGCCCCGCGAGCGTGAGGTGCTCTCGCTGATGGCCGAGGGGCGGTCCAACGCCGCCATCGCGGCGCGGCTGGTGATCACCGAGAAGTCGGTCGACAAGCACGCCAGCGGGATCTTCACCAAGCTCGACCTGCCGCTCGCGCCCGACGACAACCGGCGGGTGCTCGCGGTGCTGGCCTGGCTGGACTGACCGCCCAGCGGTCCTCCCGGTCTGACGGACGCGCTCGTCGTACCCCTGCGGGCGTATCCGTAGGGCGGTGAACGACGGTGACACCGCCCCACGGGTGTGTCTGCCGCCCGGGACTGGTGGTTGCGTCGATGGCTCGGCACAACCGATCCCTTGGGAGGGAACCATGAGTGACACAGTGTGGAGCTACCGCGACACCGCGTGGAGCCAGGACAGCGACCTCATCGGCTACGACGTCGAGGCGAGCGACGGGTCGATCGGCAAGATCGACGAGGCCAGCAACGAGGCCAGTGGCCAGTGGCTCGTCGTGGACACCGGCTTCTGGATCTTCGGCAAGAAGCGGCTCGTCCCTGCCGGCGCGGTCACCGGGATCGACCACGAGGACAAGACCGTGATGGTCAACCTCACCAAGGACCAGATCAAGTCCGCGCCGGACTACGACAAGGACGACTGGAACGACGACTCCCGCGGTCATCACACGGACTACTACACGCCGTACTCCAGCCGCTGACCCCAGCGCACCCCCGCGACGACGCCCCGGACGACACGCTCGTCCGGGGCGTCGCGTGTCTGGTCCTGTCTTCCGTGGCCCGCACCCCATCACTAGGTTGGGGACACCCGACCTCCGAAGGAGCACGCGATGGTCACCCTGAACCCCTACCTCAACTTCGCCGATGCCACGGCGCGCGAGGCGATGGAGTTCTACGCCTCCGTCCTGGGCGGCGAGCTCAACGTCATGACGTTCGGTGACATGGGCACCGAGGGACCGATGGCCACGCAGGTCATGCACGGCCAGCTCGAGACGCCCTCCGGCCTCACGCTGATGGGAGCCGACGCACCGCCGGAGATGGTGCAGGTGACCTTCGGCGACAACGTGTCGGTCAGCATCTCCGGGTCCAACGAGGAGGCCGAGCAGCTGCGCGGCTGGTTCTCCGCGCTGTCCGAGGGCGGCGAGGTGCGCCAGCCCCTCGAGGCAGCGCCGTGGGGTGACGAGTTCGGCATGTTCGTCGACCGCTTCGGGATCAGCTGGCTGTTCAACATCGCCGGCGCCGCGTCCTGACGCGTGCCCGACCTCGTTGCCTGGCGGGCCGACCCCGCGTCCCCGCGCGTCCACGCGGGCACCGTCCGCGCCGACCGGCTGCGGGTCCGGGCCGACTACCCGATCACCGGCGTCGCGATCGTGCTGCTCGTCCTGCAGGCGGTCTTCCTCGTCCCGCTCTTCTGGGAGCTCGACGTGACGACGGTCGCCGTGCCGGTGCTGCTCGCGGTCGACGCCCTCGGCTTCGCCGGCCTCTGGGTGCTGCGCGAGCGCGCCCGCCGTGACGTCGGCCGGTTGGAGGCGTCGTACGGCGACAGCGAGCGCGACGGCGTCACCCGTGACCCGTCCCTGGCCGGTCTCCTCGCCGTCTCCCGGGAGCGGCACGAGGCGATCCGCGAGGAGTGGACCCGCGCCGTCACGGACCCCCTCGCGCCACTCACCTCGGCCGACTCCACCGACGTCTCCGACCCCGACACCGCAGCCTTCGTCGAGGCGTACGCCGCCCTCGAGGACTTCCTCGCCGGGCACCCCGACGGGCTCCCGCCCGAGCTCGTCGCGGTCTACGGCCAGGACGTCCGCGAGTGCCGCCGGCTCTGGGACGCCGCGCGCACCCGGACCGGCTGAGGGCCACCTCCCGCACACGTGCGGCGGTGATGGCTCTCGACGCGGCTCAGGCCTCCCAGGCAGGGCCCTGGCCACCGAGGCGCTCGACGAGGCGGCGACCGACGTGGCCGGCGTTGGCGCGGCGTACGTCCTCGGGCACCTCCGGCAGGTTCTCCTCCCAGTCGAGCAGGCAGGACCCGCGCAGCTGCGCCATCCGGGCCGGCCGCCCGAAGAAGAAGGGGTGGGCGTGCGCCCCGCCGTCTCCGTAGCGGCCGATGTGGCAGCGACCGACGCTGGGTAGCTCCTCGACCGCGGCGGTGACCCGCACCATCAGTACGCCCATCTCGGCAGCCATGTCGTCCGGCAGGTCGGCGATGTCGAAGTGGTCGACCGGCCGCAGGATCAGCGAGACGGGCAGCTTCATGTCAAGCGCGACGAGCAGCCAGCGCTCGTTGCGCCACGCCACCTGCGCGGCCCGCTCGGGGGGCATCGGCTGTCGGCAGGAGCAGTCGGCCGGGTCCTCGCCCTCGCGGGGCGGCTCGACGTCCTGCAGCGGCTCGAGCGACTTGATCCGGAGCCCGTCGAGCTCGAAGGGGAAGATGTCCCACCCGGGCATCGCCTCGATGGCCACCGGCAGTCGTCCCTCGGCGTCGGTGGCCGCGGCGACGCGGGCGTGGAACTCTTCGGCGGTCTCGAGGCTCATGGCGTCGAGTCAACCAGCACGCGCCCGCAGACGCGCGGACCGAACCCCGCCGGCACCTGCCGCGTCGAGCGTGACGACCGACGGTTGACGAGACTTCTGTCCGCGCGTCTACGCGTAGCGGAGGTCAGGTCACCAGGGGGACGGCTGGTAGTCCTTGACGAAGCAGCCGAAGAGGTCGGTGCCGCCCTCCCCGAGCACGATCGGGTCGTAGACGCGGGCGGCGCCGTCCACGAGGTCGAGCGGCGCGTGCCAGCCCTCGGCCGCGATCCGCAGCTTCTCGTGGTGCGGGCGCTCGTCGGTGATCCAGCCGGTGTCGACGGCCGTCATCAGGATCTGGTCGGTCTCGAACATCTCGCCCGACGACGTGCGGGTCATCATGTTGAGCGCGGCCTTGGCCATGTTGGTGTGCGGGTGCCCGGCGCCCTTGTAGCGGCGCGAGAACTGGCCCTCCATGGCGGAGACGTTGACGACGTACGCCCGCCGCGAGGTCGCTGCCGACGCAGCGGCCGCGAGGGCCGGGCGCAGCCGGGAGACCAGCAGGAACGGCGCGATCGAGTTGCACAGCTGCACCTCGAGCAGCTCCAGCGGGTCGACCTCGCCGACGGTCTGGGTCCACGAGTTGTTGGTCTGCACGTCGGGCAGCAGGCCGCCGGCGTCGACGGCGGTGCCGGCCAGGTGCGCGTCGAGCGAGGCGTGGCCGGCCTTGAGCGCCAGGGCGGTGAGGGTCGCGGCGTTGTGCACAGCCATCGCGTGCTCCTCCGACTCGCCCTCGTGGTGGGCGACGGGGGTCGGCGCGAGCGCCCCGGCGATCGCGGCCGGGTGGGCCTCGGAGATGTGGTCGAACGTCACCAGCTCCGGGATCGAGTCGTCCGGCAGCGGCAGCGCCTCGGCCTCGACCAGCGGGGCGTAGGCGCCCGGCGTGCGGCGTACGGTCTGGCACGCGTTGTTGATCAGGATGTCGAGCTGGCCGGCCGCCGCGACGTCGTCGGCGAGCGAGATGACCTGCGTGGGGTCGCGCAGGTCGATGCCGACCACCTTGAGCCGGTGGATCCAGTCCTCGCTGTCGGGCAGCGAGGAGAAGCGGCGCACCGCGTCCTTGGGGAAGCGGGTGGTGATGGTGGTGTGGGCGCCGTCGCGGAGCAGGCGGAGCGCGATGTACATGCCGATCTTGGCGCGCCCGCCGGTGAGCAGCGCCCGCTTGCCGGTGAGGTCGGTGCGCTGGTCGCGCTTGCTGTGGCTCATCGCCGCGCACGAGGGGCAGAGCCAGTGGTAGAACGCGTCGACCAGGGTGAAGTCCTGCTTGCAGATGTAGCAGCCGCGGGCGACGAGCAGCTCGCCGGCGAACGCCCCGGCCGCGCTCGAGACCAGCGGGATGCCCGCGGTCTCGTCGTCGATGCGCATCGGCGACCCGGTCGCGGTCCGCTCGATGATGTCGCGGTCGTGGGCCAGCTCGGCGGCGCGCTTGGCGAGCTTGCGCTCGGCCTTGATCGACTTGTACATGTGCGACGCTGCGCGCTTGACCGTCACGTGGTCGGGGTGGTCCCCGGGCAGGTGGTGGAGCGAGGCGAGCACCCGGAGCGTCGTCGCGAGGTCGTCGGGGTCGATGCCGGGTTGCTGCTGTGTCACGTGGAGGAGGTTACGGCGCCTCCAGCGATCCCCGGTCATCCGGGAATCCCGTACGTTGTCGGCCCGTGCACGGCCTGACGACCTCAGCGATCCCCGGTCGACCGGGGATCGCGCGGGGCGTGGGACGCCGGGTCAGCCCTCGCGGGCCGGCGAGCCGTTGATCCGCACGCGGTCGGCGCGCATCCCGTGCTCGACGCCCCAGAGCACCGCCCGCGAGCGCGAGTCGACGTCGATCTTGCGGTAGGCCGAGCGGATGTAGGACTTGATCGAGTTGAGCGACAGCAGGGTGCGCTCCGCGATCTCCTGGTTGCTCAGGCCCATTGTGATCAGAGACAGCACCTCGGCCTCGCGCGCGGTGAGGCCCTCCTCGCGCCCGGGCCAGTCGCCGCCGACGAGCGGCGAGCGCCCCCGCGACGGCGAGACCACGAGCTGCCCCGACGAGATGGCGGCGAGGGCGTCGACGAGGCGGGCCGCCGGCAGGCTCTTGGAGAGGTAGCCGCGCACGC
Source organism: Nocardioides sp. P5_E3 (assembly GCF_054049275.1). Taxonomy (NCBI): domain Bacteria; kingdom Bacillati; phylum Actinomycetota; class Actinomycetes; order Propionibacteriales; family Nocardioidaceae; genus Nocardioides; species Nocardioides sp. P5_E3. The sequence goes on along the minus strand of NZ_JBFUMR010000013.1, from coordinate 61,106 downwards.
CCTGGCTGAGGGTGTCGCGGGTGAGCCAGGGCTGGAAGTTCCACGTGTAGACCGCGACCGCGCGCACCTGCGTGCTGTCGACGAGGTGGCGTACGGCGGAACCGTTGCCCTGGCCCATCCCGAACGTGTCGTAGAGGGCCACGTCGACCGGCTGGGCCACGGGCTTGCCCGCCACCAGCTCGACCACCTCGACGCGGTGGCCGTAGCTGCGCATCATCGCGTCGAGGCCACGGACGACGACCTCGTCGTCGTTGACCAGCGCGACTCGAATCACCATGGGGTCAAGGTACTGCTGTTTGCCGCCGTTGAACCTCCGGACGGGCGAGTCGGGGGGGAACCCACGGTCACGGCCCGCGACGATCCCACCCCTACGGCCGGGTCGCACGCGCCTGCGTGGGGTCAGGGGCAGCAGGGGTCGAACCGGAAGCCGACCCCGCGGATCGTGCGGATCCACTGGTTGCCGGAGGCGGCACCGCGCAGCTTGCGGCGCAGGTTGGCGAGGTGGACGTCGACCACGTGGGTGCTGTCGGGGACGAAGTCGCTGGCCCACACCGCGCGCATGAGCTGCTCGCGGGGGACCACGACGCCGGGGTTGCCGACGAGGTGGGCCAGCAGGTCGAACTCGGTGCGGGTCAGGTCGATCTCCCGGCCCGACACCCGCACCTCTCGCGCCCCGCGGTTGAGGGTGAGGTCGCTGCAGCCCTCGAAGCTGGTGGGGTCGGCCTCGGGCACCGGGTCGACCGCGATCTGTGCCGCGGCCACGTCCGGGACCGGACCGCTGCTGCGCGGACGGCGGAAGAGGGCGGCGACCCGCGCCTGCAGCTCGCGCATCGAGAACGGCTTGACCAGGTAGTCGTCGGCGCCGACCTCGAGCCCGACGAGCCGGTCGACCTCGGACGCGCGGCCGCTGACGACGATCACGTAGCAGTCGCTGACCGTGCGGATCTGGCGACAGACCTCGACGCCGTCGATGTCGGGCAGGGTCAGGTCGAGCGTGACCAGGTCGGGACGGCCCTCACCCACCAGCGTGAGCGCCTCGGTGCCGGTTCGTGCCACGACCACGTCGAAGCCGGCCTGGTCGAGGAGCTTGGAGATGGCGTCGCCGACATCGTGGTCGTCCTCGACGACCACGGCTGTCCGTGCGTTCATCATCCGTCCCTGCTCCCCAAGTTGACCGTTCACCTACCCTGCCGCACCCCACCTGAAACCGGGCGGGCGCGACCGGTGCTCCCCGCCCTGTCGATGCTAGGCGGCGGCGGGCGGGAAGCGTGGTCGATCGGGGCGCAGCACCCCCCTAGGAGGGGTCGCCAGCGCCCGTCGGGGTGGCCCCGACGGGTGAACCGTCAGAAGTCCAGGCCGCGGGCCCAGTCCTCCGAGTCGATCCGGGCGACGAGGTAGGGGCCTCCGCCGGCGCGGCGCTCCTGCTGCTCGTCCCCCTCGCGGTCCATCCGGTAGCCGATGCCGCGGATGGTGTGGATCCAGGTGGCGTCGGTGTGGCGCCGCAGCTTGCCGCGCAGGTTGGCGACGTGCACGTCCACCAGGTGGTGGTCGTGGGTCAGCGCGCTGCTCCAGATCGCCAGCACCATCTCCTCGCGGGTGCACACCCGCGACAGGTGCGTCGCGAGGTACTCGAGGACGTCGTACTCGATGCGGGTCAGCTCCACGATCGAGCCGTCGATCTGCACCTCGCGGCGCGCGGAGTTGATCACCAGGCCCGCTCCGGCGTTGATCGTGGACGGCTCGTCCACTGGCTGCGCCGGGCTCGGCACCTGCGGGTTGCGCCCGTTCACCGGCTCCTCGGTGACCGTCCCGGTCCGCGGACGCCGGAACAGCGCCGCGACCCGCGCGCGCAGCTCGCGCGGCGAGAACGGCTTGAGGACGAAGTCGTCGGCCCCGACCTCGAGGCCGATCAGCTTGTCCACCTCGTCGGAGCGCGCCGACACGATCACGATGTAGCAGTCGCTGGTCTCACGGATGCGGCGACAGACCTCGATGCCGTCCATGTGCGGCAGCGTCAGGTCGAGCGTCACCAGGTCGGGCGGGTCGGCTGCCGCCGCGCTCACCGCCTGGCGACCGTCGAGCGCCGAGGTGACGCGGAAACCCGCCCCCTCGAGAGTCTCCACCAGTGCTGACGAGATGTCTGGATCGTCCTCGACGACCAATGCATGTAGCTCTTGCACGTCAAACCCCCACATTTGCGTAGGCAAGGGCCCCACGCCCTCGCCGTGACACCGCCCGGACGATGTCGCTCGATGCTAATGCCATCGACGGCGGAGAACTAGGAGAGGTCTGAGGGATGAACGGGCTGTCTAGACCGCCTCATCTTGACGGAATCTGAAGTGAATGCCCGCCGTGGGATGCGCTTTCCGTGGCTCAGACGAGCTCGATCCCACGATTGACCCACACGTGGTCCACCACCATGCCGACACGCTCGTACATCGGGAGTGCTCCGGTGCGTGAGTCCGTGCTCAGCTCGGAGGTGCGGGTGCCGTGCTCGCGCCCCCGGGCGAACGAGTCGACGAGCAGCGCCTGGGCGATCCCACGGTTGCGCTGGTCACGTCGTACGGCGAGCCGGTCGACGTACGCCGTCGCACCGTCGTCCGACACGAGGACGAGCGAGACGCCGACGACGGCGCCGTCCTCGTCGAGCGCCACCCGCAGGTTCCACGGCTCGAACCCGGGCCGGCCACTGGTCGCGGCGGCGAAGTCCTCGAACGTCTCCCGGTCGCGCACCGACCACTCGAGGAAGGCGTCCTCCAGGACGTCGTGGGCCGCGCGCAGCTCGTCGGGCCCAGCCGTGCGGACGACGTAGCCCTCCGGCAGCGCGCGCTCGGGGATGGTGGCCCCCTCGGGCAGCTTGAGCACCCAGCTGGTCCACCGGACCCGGAAGCCGAGCTCCTCGAGCAACCGGTCGCCCGGCGAGCCCTGCGGGACTGGCATCCCGACGACCGACGAGCCGACGCTGCGGCCGAGGTCGACGAGCCAGTGGGCCAGCCAGGTGCCGATGCCGCGGCCGCGGTGGCTCGGCAGGACGGAGGTGTCGGCGCGGTCGGCGCCCATCAGCTCGGCGTACGCCACCAGGGTGTCGCCGTCCCACACGCCGACCGAGCGGGCGCCGAGGTCGTGGCTGGGCTTGGCCCAGTCGCTGACGATGTCGGCCTCCTCGATCGCGACGTGCCCGATGTCCTCCTGCTCCTGGGCGGCCATCAGCACGAAGACGTCGTGGGCGTCGGACCTCTGCAGCGGCCGCGTGGTGAGCCCCTCGGGCAGGTCGGGCATCGCATCTCGCATGAGGGGAGTGTGCTTGCTCACGTGCGGGCTTGTCGCGCCCTTATCCGGCCTCGGGGAATGTCCTGTTCACGCCTGAGGCCCTACCGTTGGAGGGTGAGTGACGACCAGCCCGTAGCACCCGAGCAGACCTTCTCCGACCTCGGCCTCACGCCGGAGGTCCTCAAGGCGTTGGCGGACGTCGGCTACGAGACCCCCTCGCAGATCCAGGCCCTGACGATCCCGCCGCTCCTCGAGGGGCGCCACGTCGTCGGTCTGGCCCAGACCGGCACCGGCAAGACGGCCGCGTTCGCGCTGCCGATCCTGTCGCAGCTCGACTTCTCGCAGAAGACTCCCCAGGCACTCGTCCTGGCCCCGACCCGTGAGCTCGCGCTCCAGGTCTCGGAGGCCTTCGAGAAGTACGCCGCCCACATGAAGGGCGTCAAGGTGCTGCCGATCTACGGCGGCCAGGGCTACGGCGTGCAGCTGTCCGCGCTCCGTCGCGGCGTGCACGTCGTCGTCGGCACGCCGGGCCGCATCATGGACCACCTCGAGAAGGGCACGCTCGACCTGAGCGAGCTGCGCTTCCTCGTCCTCGACGAGGCCGACGAGATGCTGAAGATGGGCTTCGCCGAGGACGTCGAGACGATCCTCGCCGACACCCCCGACAGCAAGCACGTGGCGCTGTTCTCCGCGACGATGCCGGCGCAGATCCGCCGGATCTCGAAGAAGTACCTCGCTGACCCGGTCGAGATCACCGTCAAGAGCAAGACGTCGACGGTCTCCTCGATCACCCAGCGATACCTCATCGTGTCGTACCCCCAGAAGGTCGACGCCCTCACGCGCATCCTCGAGGTGGAGAACTTCGAGGGGATGATCGTCTTCGTCCGCACGAAGAACGAGACCGAGACGCTCGCCGAGAAGCTGCGCGCCCGCGGCTACTCCGCCATGGCCATCAACGGCGACGTCGCGCAGGTGCAGCGCGAGCGCACCATCAACCAGCTCAAGGCCGGCAAGCTCGACATCCTCGTCGCCACCGACGTCGCGGCCCGCGGCCTCGACGTCGAGCGGATCAGCCACGTCGTCAACTACGACATCCCGACCGACACCGAGTCCTACGTGCACCGCATCGGCCGCACCGGCCGCGCGGGCCGCTCGGGCGACTCGATCGCCTTCGTCACCCCGCGCGAGCGCCACCTGCTCCGCGCCATCGAGAAGGCCACGCGCCAGCCGCTGACCCAGATGCAGCTGCCGACCGTCGACGACGTCAACGCCACCCGCCTGACGCGCTTCGACGACCAGATCACCGAGGCGCTGACCCAGCCGGAGCGGATCGACTTCTTCCGCGACGTCGTCTCCCACTACGTCAGCGAGCACGACGTCTCCGAGGTCGACGTGGCCGCCGCCCTCGCCGCGGTGATGCACGGCGAGCAGCCGTTGCTGCTCGAGCCGGAGCCCGAGCGCGCCAACCGCAGCTTCGACGAGCGCCCGACGCACGGCGGCAAGGCCGACCGCGGTCCCCGCGAGTCGCGCAGCGGACAGCCGATGGCGGCGTACCGCATCGAGGTCGGCAAGCGCCACAAGGTCGAGCCGCGGCAGATCGTCGGCGCCCTGGCCAACGAGGGCGGCCTGTCGCGCGGCGACTTCGGCTACATCTCGATCAAGCCTGACTTCTCCGTCGTCGAGCTCCCCGCCGACCTCCCGGCCGGCACGCTCGACCGGCTCTCCGGCACGCGCATCTCCGGCAAGCTCATCGAGATCAAGCCCGACAACGGTCCGTTCCGCGGTCGTCCCGGCGGCGGCCACGCCGGCAAGGGTGGCGGCTACAAGGGCAAGAACCCCCGCTGAGCGGGCACTTCCTCGCGCTTCAACCGGTCGACCGGGCACTTCCTCGCGCTGACATGCAGCGACCGGGCGCATCCTCGGTGAGGATGCGCCCGGTCGGCTGTGTCTAGCGCGAGCAGCTGCCCGGTCGGCTGTGTCCAGCGCGACGGAGTGCCCGGTGGGATCAGGCGTTGCGGATCGCCGAGACGTCGAACTCGAGCTTGATCTTCTCGGAGACGAGGACGCCGCCGGTCTCGAGTGCGGCGTTCCAGGTGAGGCCCCAGTCCTTGCGGTTGATGGTGGTCTCGCCCTCGAAGCCGACGCGGGTGTTGCCGAACGGGTCCACGGCGGAGCCGGTCTGCTCGAACTCGATCGTGACGGGCTTGGTGACATCCTTGATGGTCAGGTCGCCGGTGACGGCCCAGTCGGCGCCGTCGCGCTTCACCTCGGTGGAGGTGAAGGTGATCGTGGGGTAGGTCTCGACGTCGAAGAAGTCGCCGGACTTGAGGTGGCCGTCGCGGTCGGCGCTGCCGGTGTCGACGGACGCGACCTGGATGGTGAGGTCGACCTTGGACGCCGACGGGTTCGCCTCGTCGATGCGGGCGGTGCCCTCGAAGGCGCCGAACTGGCCGCGGACCTTGGTCACCATGGCGTGGCGGGCGACGAAGCCGAGGCGGCTGTGGCTGGTGTCGATCGTGTAGTCGCCGGTGATGTCGTCGATGGCGGTGGTGGGGGCGTCGAAACCGGTGGTCATGGGAGCTCCTCGCGGAAGGCGGTGGTTGGTAGAACTTTCAACCACCATAACCGGCGATCGCCCAGGTTCATTCCCGGGTGACGCAAGGATTTTCCGTGGGGCGTGGAAATGACGACGAGCCACGCCCTGGTGGGCGTGGCTCGTGCGTGCGAGCTGGGTCGGGCGCCTGTCAGGCGGCGTGGGTGGCGACCGTCTCGACGGTCGACCAGCGTGCCTCCATGTGGGTGCGGCCCGACGCGTCCGTGACGGCGACCCAGGCGCAGACCGGCCTGTCGGTCATCGACTGCTTGCTCATGTGACACCTCCCGTTCACCTTGTGTTCACCTATAGTAGCACGTCCCCACCTGTGCACCATTGTTTCGCTCACAGGGGACGGATGTCCCCCACCTGCACTCCCTCAGGCGGGCGGCTTGCGGGTCAGTGCCCCACTTGTGACGGGTGGGTCGCGGCTCCGCGATGCTTTGCGGGACAAGGCGAGCACTTCTTGCCCGATTTCGGGCAGGAAGTTGTCAGTCGCGCGGCTGAGGCGGATGATCAACCGGTGCCGGACCCCGCCCTCGTCGCTCATGTGGTCGCCACCACGTCGTTGACGCCCGGCGAGGCCGCCCGGGTCGTCGAGGACGTCATCGCCTTCCACGCCCAGCCGGTGGAGGACTACGTCCGGGCTCGCCACGCGAGCCTCAAGACGTACGGCGCCAGGAACCCCGAGATCTTCGCGCGCATCGCCGAGGAGCTCGCCCAGCGAGTCGTGGCCGCCCCCGAGCTCTCCGAGCGGCAGCTGCGACGCATCATCTACGGATAGGACGCAACGTCATGTGTGGAATCGTCGGCTACATCGGCCGTCAGGAGGCGGCCCCGGTCGTCCTCGAGGGCCTAACCAGGCTCGAGCACCGCGGCTACGACTCGGCGGGCGTCGCGGTCCTCGGCAACCGCGGGATCCGGGTGGCCAAGCAGGCCGGGAGGGTGCGCGACCTGGGGGACGCCCTGCCCAAGCGCTTCGCCGGCGCCACGGGGATCGGGCACACCCGCTGGGCGACGCACGGGCCGGCGACGGACGCCAACGCCCACCCGCACACCGACGAGTCCGGCCGGGTGGCGGTCGTGCACAACGGGATCATCGACAACTCCGCCGCGCTGCGCGCCGAGCTGGCCGACGCGGGCACCACCCTCGCCAGCGACACCGACACCGAGGTGCTCGCCCACCTCGTCGCACGCAGCGACGCCGACACGCTCGAGGGCAAGGTCCGCGACGCGCTGGGTGCGGTGGTCGGGACCTACGGCCTCGCCGTGCTGCACGCCGACTTCCCGGACCGCATCGTGGTGGCCCGCAACGGCAGCCCCCTGGTCGTGGGCGTCGGCGACAAGGAGATGTACGTCGCCTCCGACCTGGCCGCGATCGTGCGGCACACGACCACCGTGGCGGTCCTCGACGACGGCGAGATGGCCACCGTCACCGCCGCCGGGTTCAGCACGATGCGCCACAGCGACCTCGTCGCCACCGGCAAGACCGCGGCCGAGGTCGACGTCGACGCGTCGGCGTACGAGGCCGGCGAGCACGAGTCGTTCATGCGCAAGGAGATCCTCGAGCAGCCGACCACGGCGCAGGCCGTGCTCCGCGGTCGCCTCGACGAGCGCTTCGGCACCGCCCACCTCGGCGGCCTCGACATGGACGCACGCGAGCTGCGGGCGGTGCGCCGCGTGAAGATCCTCGGCTGCGGCTCGGCCTACTACGTCGGCCAGATGGGCGCCGCGCTCATCGAGGAGCTGGCCCGCATCCCCGCGGACGCGGAGGCGGCGAGCGAGTTCCGCTACCGCAACCCGGTGATCGAGCCTGACACCCTCTACGTCGCCGTGAGCCAGTCAGGCGAGACGATCGACACCCTGCTGGCGGTGCAGGAGGTACGCCGCAAGGGCGGGCGCTGCGTCGGCCTGGTCAACGTCGTCGGGTCGGCCATCGCTCGCGAGTGCGACGGCGGGATCTACCTGCACGCCGGACCCGAGGTCGCCGTCGCGAGCACCAAGGCGCTGACCAACATGTTCCTCGCCTTCGCGCTGCTCGCCCTCCAGCTGGGCCGCGTGCGCGACCTGTCGATCGCCGACGGCAAGCGCCTGGTCGCCGGCCTGGAGCGGTTGCCCGGCCAGATCGAGGAGGTCCTGGCCGGTGAGGCCGAGCTGGTCGAGGTCGCGAAGGACCTCGCCGAGGCGCGCAGCCTGTTCTTCATCGGTCGCGTGCGCGGGTTCCCGGTGGCCCGCGAGGGCGCGCAGAAGTTCAAGGAGATCAGCTACCGCCACGCCGAGGCCTACCAGACCTCCGAGCTCAAGCACGGCCCGCTCGCCCTCATCGACCCCGAGGTGCCGACCGTCGCGCTGGTGCCGCACGACGAGCTGGCCGAGCGCAACGTCGGTGCGTTGCACGAGATCGAGGCGCGCAAGGGCCCGCTCGTGGTGATCACCCACGAGGACGTCGACCTCGGCGAGGTCAGCGCCCGCCGGATCGTCGTACCCCGCAACGAGCCCGAGCTCGACCCGATCCTGCTCAACGTCCCGCTCCAGCTGCTGGCGTACCACGCGGCCCAGCACCTCGGTCACGACATCGACAAGCCGCGAAACCTGGCGAAGTCGGTCACGGTCGAGTGAGCGGAGAACCCGCCACCCAGGCCTGAAATGGACTGGGCGCCCCTTGCCGCATGGGGTCGGCAAGGGGCGCGCCGTGGAGAACCATCCCATCGGCTCCGCGTCCTGTCCGGACTTCGTGGGAACTACCGACGGATTTTGCTGTCGTCTGGATCACGTGGCGCCGGCGGCCCTTCCGGCGAGCTCCAGGGCGCGCCGGGCGAGCGGCTCGGCGGACGCGCGATCGGTGGTGACGAGGCCCACGCGGGTACGCCGGTCGAGCAGGTCGGCGACGTCGTGCGCGCCCTCGTGGGTGACGCCGAAGACCAGCTCGGCGAGCGTCACCGGGACGACCTCCGACACCGGGACGAGCAGCTCGTCATCGGCCAGGCCGGTGACCTCGCGGGCGGTGGCGAGCACGAGCCCGGCGTCGGTGCCGAAGCGTCGTACGAGCCGGGCGGGCGCCGACGTGCGGCGCAGGTCGTCCGGCGCGGCGGCGCCGAGCAGGGGGAGCGACGCGGTGCGGCACGGGCCCGCGTCCAGGCGTCCTGCGGCGACGAGCGCGTCGAGGGTGTCCTGCGCCATCCGCCGGTAGGTCGTCAGCTTGCCGCCCACCACGGTCGTCACCCCGGTGGCGGACGTGAGGATGGCGTGACGTCGGGACAGGTCGGACGTCGCGTCGGTGCCGGAGACCTCGAGCAGCGGCCGCAGGCCGGCGAAGGCTCCGACGACGTCCTCCCTCGTCGGCGGCGTGGTGAACGCCGAGGCCACGACACCGAGCAGGAAGTCGATCTCGGCCTCGCTGGGCTGGGGCACGTCGGGCACGGGTCCGGTCACGGGCTCGTCCGTCAGGCCGACGTAGATCGTGCCGTCGGGCTGCGGCAGCACCATCGCGAACCGCGACGTCGTGTCCGGGATCGGCACCATCACCGCGACCCGGGTGTGCGGCAGCGCCGACCCGCGCAGGACGAGGTGGGTGCCGCGGCTGGGCCGCAGCCGGACCTGCTCGTCGAGGTCGCCGGCCCAGACGCCGGTCGCGTTGACGACCGCCCTCGCGCGGACGTCGTACGTCGCCCCGGTGAGCTCGTCGCGGACCGTCACGCCGGCGCCGGTCGCGGCGGTGACGCGGGCGCGGGTGCGCACGTGGGCGCCGTACGACGCTGCGGTGCGGGCCACGGTGACGACGAGGCGGGCGTCGTCCTCGAGCTGCCCGTCCCACGCGAGCAGCCCGCCGCGGAGCGTGTCGGCGCGCAGGGCGGGAGCGAGGCCGAGGGTCTCGGTGGTGTTGAGCCGGCGCGGACGCGGGAGCGTCCGGGTGGTGGTGTGGGCGCTGCGCCGCAGCACGTCGCCCGCCTGGAGCCCGCCCCACGTGAAGGCCGTCCGGCTGCGCGGCATCGCGTCGTTGACCGGGGTCAGCATCGGAAGCGGGTGGACGAGGTGGGGCGCCGTGACCTCCATGAGGATGCCGCGCTCGACGGCGCTCTCGCGGGCGATGGCGAGCTGTCCCTGCGCGAGGTAGCGCAGGCCGCCGTGCACGAGCTTGGACGACCAGCGTGACGTGCCGAACGCCAGGTCGTGCGCGTCGACCGCGAGCACCGTGAGGCCGCGGGTGACGGCGTCGAGGGCGACACCGGCGCCGGTGATGCCGAGGCCGACGACCACGACGTCCACCTCGTCGGGAAGGTCGGCGAGGCCGGGGGCGATGCGGCGGGCCGGCTGCATCAGGGCTCCAGGGCGCGGGCGACGCCGCGGACGTACTCCGCGTCCAGGTCGTCCAGCCCGATCCGGTCGTCGGTCATCGTCATCGCCGAGAAGACGAAGCCGTGCGCCGCGAGGGTCAGCGACCGCGCCATGAGCACCGGGTCGCCGGCGCGGATGGCGCCGTCGACCTGGCCGCTGGCGATCTCGGCCGCGAGGATCTCGACGAGCGCCTCCTGGGAGCGCCCGCGACGGTGGAGCAGGTAGGGCAGCATCAGGTCGGGGTCGAGCTCGACGATCCGGACGAAGAGCTCGTTGTCGCGCAGCGCGCGGACCGTCGCGAGCGCGGCCTCGGCGATGCCCTCGGGGGTCGTCGTGTCGGCGGCGGCGACCTGCGTCGCGGCGGCGATGCCGACCCACTCGCGGGTCATCAGGTCGCCGAGCAGCGAGCCCATGTCGGGCCACGCGCGGTAGATCGTCATCCGGGAGACGCCGGCCCGCTTCGCGACCTCGGTGAGCGTCGTACGCCGCCAGCCGACGTCGAGGATGCAGGCGCGGGCGGCGTCGAGGTAGCCGTCGAGTCGCGGGTCGGCGGCCGCGCGGGTGGTGTGACGAAGTGACGTCATGTGTCACACTGTAACGCATGACCGAGCCGATCCCCATGGAGATGCACCCGCAGCGCTGGGGCGACCCCGCGGCCGCCACCGTCCTGCCCGGCTCCGCTCTCGGGCTCGTCGAGCTCGCCTTCGGGCTGCAGGACCGTCCGCCGGTCAGCGGGGCCGTGCCGCCGCCGTCCGCGCTGGACAATGCCCTGCTCGACGACCTCCGAGCGGCCCTCGGGGCCGAGCACGTGCTCACCGACGACGCGACGCGGACGCTCCGCACGCGTGGGAAGTCCACACCCGACCTGCTGCGCGCCCGCGCCGGCGACCTCGACGACGCACCCGACGCCGTCGTCCGACCCGACGGACACGACGACGTGGAGGCCGTCCTCGCCTGGGCCGTGGAGCACCGGGTCGCGGTCGTCCCCTTCGGTGGCGGCACCTCGGTCACCGGAGGCCTGGCCGCGCGCCGCGACGGGTTCGCGGGGCTGGTCAGCCTCGACCTGGTGCGGATGAAGCGGCTGCTCGCCGTAGACGAGGTCTCCATGACCGCAACCCTCGAGCCGGGGCTGCGCGGCCCCGAGGCCGAGGCCCTCCTCGCCGAGCACGGGCTGACGCTCGGCCACTACCCGCAGTCCTTCCAGCACGCCTCGATCGGCGGCTTCGCGGCCACGCGCTCGAGCGGGCAGTCCAGTGCCGGCTACGGACGCTTCGACGCGATGGTCGTGGGTCTCACCGCCGCCACGCCGACCGGGACGCTGCGCCTCGGCTCCGCGCCGGCCAATGCCGCCGGGCCCGACCTGCGTCAGCTGCTGCTGGGCTCGGAGGGCGCCTTCGGTGTCATCACCTCCGTCACCGTGCGCGTACGGCGCGCGCCCGCCGTGACGTCGTACGAGGGCTGGCGGTGGCCGTCCTTCGACGCCGGCTCGGACGCGATGCGCACCCTGGCCCAGGCCGGGTTGATGCCGACCGTGCTGCGGCTGTCGGACGAGTCCGAGACGGCGATCAACCTCGCCGACCCCTCGTCCATCGGCGGCGCCGAGGACCCCGGCTGCCTGATGGTCACCGGCTACGAGGGCACCGACGAGCAGGTCGCGGCCCGGCGCGCGGCGGTCACGGCCGTCCTCGCCGGTCTCGGCGGGACCGCGCTCGGCACCGAGCCGGGGGAGAAGTGGGCCCACGGGCGCTTCGACGGTCCCTACCTCCGCGACGCGCTCCTCGACCACGGCGTGCTCGTCGAGACGCTCGAGACCGCGACGTTCTGGTCGAACCGCCAGCGGTTGTACGGAGACGTCAAGGACGCGCTCACCGCGTCGCTCGGCGAGGGATCGCTGGTGCTGTGCCACGTCTCGCACGTCTACGAGACCGGCTGCTCGCTCTACTTCACCGTCGCGGCACGCCAGGGAGACGACCCGATCGCCCAGTGGCAGGCGGCCAAGGCCGTGGCCAGCGACGCCATCATCGCGGCGGGCGCGACGATCACGCACCACCACGCGATCGGCACCGACCACAAGCCGTGGTTCGCCCGCGAGATCGGGGACGTCGGGGTGCGGGTGCTCCGTGCGGTCAAGGCCGAGCTCGACCCGTCGGGGATCCTCAACCCGGGGGTGCTCATCCCCTGACCGCCGCGCGGCGCTTCGCTTCCCGGTATCTAGGGACGATTCGGTTGGTCTGCGGGCCGTTTCACCTACCAGTTCGTCCCTAGATACCCGGGCTGGGAGGGGCGCGGGGCGCGCGGCGCGGGGCGATGTCAGGCGAAGGTCCAGACGAGGAGCTCGGTCGGCTCGGTGGCCGTGACGACGTGACCGGGCTCGTCGGTGAGGCGTACGGCGTCGCCGGAGCGGAGGTCGAGACCGTCGAGCGAGACGGCCCCGGTCGCGGCGAAGACGTGCTGGCGCGGGTCGTCGGGGAGCGCTACCGACTCGCCCTCGAACAGCCGCGCGACGAGGAGCCGGGCGCCGGTCGTCCCGATCGGCAGGCCGTCGCCGCCCGCCACGGCCACCAGCCCCGACGAGCGCGGCGGCGCCTCGCCCAGGACGTACGACGGCTCGGTGCCCGGCGCGGACGGGGTGAGCCAGGCCTGGACGAACCGGCAGCGCCCCGACCGCGAGTCGGCGACCTCGCTGTGGCGGACGCCGGTGCCGGCGGAGAGCACCTGGGCGCGGCCGGCCTCGACGACGTGCCGCTGGCCCGACGAGTCGGTGTGCACGAGCGCCCCCTCGAGCACCCAGGTCACGATCTCGAGCTCGGTGTGCGGGTGCTCGGGGTAGCCCGCGACCGTCGACGCCGACGGATCGAGCAGGTCGTCGTTGTGGCAGACGAGCGGTCCGAAGCCGAGGTTCGTCGGATCGTAGTGGGGCCCGAACGAGAAGGAATGGCTGGTCAAGCGCCCCTTGACAGTGTCCGACGACCTGTCCGAACCGGCGTACAGGGCCATGCTCATGCCGATATCTTCGCGGATGTGCCACCCCCGGATGCAGCCGCCCCGCACGACTTCCCCCTGCTCCCTCCCGGCTTCCGCTTCGGCACGAGCACGGCGAGCTACCAGATCGAGGGCGCGGTGTCCGAGGACGGCCGCGGCCCGAGCATCTGGGACACCTTCGCCGCCGAGCCGGGGCGCGTCGCCGGCGGTGCCACCGGCGAGGTCGCGTGCGACCACTACCACCGGGTCGACGAGGACGTCGCGCTGATGAAGGAGCTGGGCACGGGCGGCTACCGCTTCTCGATCGCCTGGCCCCGCATCCAGCCGACCGGTCGCGGGCCGGCCAACGAGAAGGGCCTGGCGTTCTACGACCGGCTCATCGACACGCTGCTCGCCAACGGCCAGGAGCCGATGGTCACGCTCTACCACTGGGACCTCCCGCAGGCGCTGGAGGACGACGGCGGCTGGCTCAACCGCGACACGGTGGACCGCTTCGCCGAGTACGCCGCGATCGTCGGTGAGCGGTTCGCCGACCGCGTCGCGCACTGGATCCCGGTCAACGAGCCCAACGTCGCCTCGATCCTCGGCTACGGGCTCGGCACCCACGCCCCCGGCAAGGCGATGCTGTTCGACTGCCTGCCCGCCGCCCACCACCTGCTCCTGGCCCACGGCCGCGCGGCCATCGAGCTGCGCAAGGCCGGGGCGAGGTCGGTCGGGTGCGCCAACAACCACGCCCCGATCTGGCCCGCCAGCGACGACGACGCCGACGTCGGGATGAGCAAGATCTTCGACGCCCTGTGGAACGGCACGTTCCTCGAGCCGATGCTGCTCGGCCGCTACCCGGTCGACCTGATGCCGCTCTTCGAGGACGTGATAGCCGAGGGCGACCTCGCCACGATCCGCCAGCCGCTCGACTTCTACGGCGTGAACTACTACCAGCCGATGAAGGTCGCCGCGGCCGACGAGGACGCCGAGATCCCCTTCGACCTGCGCGAGGTCGTCGGCTACCCGACCACCGACTTCGGCTGGCCGATCGTGCCCGACGCGCTGCGCGAGTGGCTGGTCATGTTCCGCGCCCGCTTCCGCGCCGCGCTCCCGCCGATCGTGATCACCGAGTCCGGCTGCAGCTACAACGTCGGTCCCGACGCGGACGGCGTCGTCGACGACCAGGCGCGCATCGACTACCTCCGTGCCCACGTGAACGCCGTCTCCGAGGCCATCCAGCGCGGCGTCGACGTACGCGGCTACTACTGCTGGTCGCTGATGGACAACTTCGAGTGGGCCGAGGGCTACACCCAGCGCTTCGGCCTCGTGCACGTCGACTACGACACCCTCGAGCGGACGCGCAAGAAGTCGTTCCACTGGTACGCCGACCTGATCAGGGCGCAGCCCCAGCACCTCTGAGCCGAGCAGCGTCGACCGAGGCACGAGGTCGGCGCGTGGGCTCGGCCAGATCGAGTGGGCGACGAGGCCGTATCGAGTCAGCGGTTTGGCACACTTCCGGCATGGCCGACGACCGACCCGTTCCCGACCGACCCGTCCCCGACCGCCCCGTCCCCGACCGACCGGGCGCCCCCGGCGCCGACGGCGGCTTCTCGGGTGGCCGGTCGGGCAACCACGGCATGACCTGGGTGGCGCTGGCCCTGCTGCTGCTGATGGTCGTCGTGGTCGGGTGGCGGCTCTTCGACTTCTGGGACAGCCGGCAGCCGCCGGCCGGCGTCGAGACCCAGCAGGCGACGGTCGTCGGGTTCGAGGAGCTCGGGCCCAGCCGGGCCGGCCAGAAGTCGACGGAGTACTCCTCGGTCGTCTTCGAGCTGCCCGACGGTGAGCAGGCCTCCGCCCTCTACGAGCTGCGCCGCCTCGGCGACGTCGAGAAGGGCGACGAGATCACCGTCTACGAGCAGGGCGGCGAGTGGCGTACGACGGTCGAGCGGGCGTGGGGGTCGACGCTCCTGTGGGCCCTCGGGATGGTCGCCCTGCTCGCGATGATCGCCGGCTGGTTCCGGGTGAGGTCGAGGGCGAAGAAGGACGAATCGCCCGTCTGACGCGGGTTTCCGGGTTTGGCGGCGACGTCGCCGGGTAGAACTGGGTCGACCCGACCGCCCCAGACGAGATCGACGAAGGACCCGCCCGTGAGCTTCCAGGTTGACCCCGATGCGCTGACCGCGGCGTCGCGACTCGCGACCAGGCAGCACGACCACATCGGCACGATCGACGACTACATCAGCTCGTCCTGCAGCAACTTCGGCGCCTTCTCCGGGGTGCTCAACCTGTTCCAGGGCAGCTACGAGTCGGCGGTCTCGACGGCCCACGACGGGCTGCGCGACTCGCGGTCCGTGGCCGACAAGGTGCGCGACGCGTTCATCGACTCGCGTGACGACTACCTCGACACCGACGAGGCGACCTACGACCGCTTCCGCGCCCTCGCGCCGGACCCGTCCGGCTTCCCGCCCTACGCCCCGGCCGGCAGCGGCAACGACACCCCGGGCGCCCCGCTGTCCGACGCGCCGCAGGACGGCACGAAGATCCCCGACCTCGAGGGCAAGCACCCCGGCATCTCCGACGGCGCCTCCGCGGTCGGCGACAAGGTCAAGCCCGGCAACGACGTCGACAAGCCGCCGCCGTGGATGGACCCGAAGAAGGCCGCCTCCGACGCCGTGACCGACGCGTTCGAGCGCCGCACCGACGAGTACCAGTACTACCGCTCGCTGGGCTACTCCGACGAGGAGGCGTTGCAGTACGCCAAGACCGACGGGATCGACGCGCACGCCGACACGATCAACCACGACCGGATCAACCGCACCGCCGAAGGTGCCTACAACACCGAGTATGACCGGGCGATCGCCGACGGGGCCAGCCCGGAGGACGCCCGCGAGCGGGCCAACGACGGCTACGCCGACTCGCGCTCGCGCGACTCCGCCGACCACGACCGGCGTCGTGACATCGGCGAGACGGCGTCGACCTACACCGACCTCTACGACGAGGGGAAGCAGGTCGTCGACAACGTCAACGACCTGGTCGACAACGTCGACGAGATCGGCGACAACGCCGACGACCTCGGCGAGTACGACGACTACCAGTCCCAGGACGAGGACACGAGCGCACAGGAGTGGGCCGGACGATGACGACCATCACCGAGCACGTCAACCCGGTGTCGGCGGTGGCCGGCGGCACGCCCCCGGGCACCCAGGGCCAGTACATCGAGGACAAGAAGGGCGAGTGCGGGCTGATCATCCCGGCGATCGACGGCATCGTCGACAAGATCACCGGCTGGAGCCTCCTGGAGGCGCTCTTCAAGCCGGTGGCCGGCGACTTCAACGCGGTGTCGTCCATGCAGCTCGCGTGGGGCAATGTCGGCAATGCCTGCGCCGGCGTGGGCCAGAACTACACCTCGCTCGGCCAGCAGCTGCCCGCCGTCTGGCAGGGCCCGGCCGGCAGCGCCGCGGCCTCGCGGATGGCCGACGTCGGCCAGATGCACGCCGACCAGCAGGAGGCCTCGGGCTACATCGCCGAGCAGCTCGGGCACGTCATCGAGGTCGGCAAGGCCACCCTCGACGTGCTGGTCATCGCCATCGACTTCATCGACGGCGTGATCCAGGAGCTCATCATCTCGGGGCTCGCCGGTCCCATCGGCTGGCTGAAGGCGGGCGTCAGCGCGCCCGGCAAGGCCCGGCGCATCATCGAGCTGATCCACGACGGCCTGCGCGCGATCGAGAAGCTCACCCAGGCCGCGCAGGCCCTGCTCAAGGTGCTGCGCTACGTCAACGCCGGGCTCGGCGGCGCCAACGCGGTCCTGACCTCGATCAGCACCGCCCAGCACGCCAGCGCGGGCAACCGCACCGACGACTCCGCCCAGCAAGGATTCTGATGGCCCTCTCCGACGACCCCGGCCTCCAGGCCGCCCTCCAGGACTCGCGCCGCCAGGCCAACGAGGCCACCGCGTCGCTGCGCCAGCTCGCCGCCCACCTCGGAGCCGAGCGCGACAAGTTCCGCGCCGAGTCGGCCCGCCGCATCCAGGACCTGCAGGCGCAGGCCCGCCGCGGCGAGCTCGGCCCCGACCAGGAGCGCCTCCAGCGCCGGGTCGACGCCGGCGAGACCTCGTGGCGCGACATCGCCTCCGGCGCCGACGACGACCCGACGGCGGAGGCCGCCCGCACCCACCTCGGCACCAGCCTGACCGCACTGCGCGAGGAGCTCGAGCACGACGACGCGTTCCAGGAGGCCGACGCCGCCGCGCGGGCCCAGCAGGAGCGGGCCACCCCCGAGCACTGATCGGTGCCCGGCGCCCCCGATAGGCTCCGATCATGACCGAGCCCACCAGCCGCCGCGTCGTGTTCGTCGTCGGCTCGGGCCGCAGCGGCACGAGCACGATGGCCGGCACCCTGCGCACGCTCGGCCTGCACGTGCCCCAGCCGGAGGTGGTCGCCGACGCGACCAACCCCAAGGGGTTCGGCGAGCCGCGCTGGGTCGTCGACCTGCATGCCGAGCTCCTCGCGCGCAGCAACGTCCAGGTCTCCGACGCCCGGCCGCGGGCGTGGCTCGACACCGGCACGACCAGCGGCGACCACGCCACCCGGGAGCGCGTCACCGCGTGGCTGGAGAAGCAGTTCGACCTCGGCGACGAGCTCGTCATCAAGGACCCCCGCGCCGCCTGGTTCCTCGGCCTGTGGCGCGCGGCCGCCGACCGCTGCGGTGCCACGTCGTCGTACGTCACGATGCTGCGACCGGTCACCGAGGTCGTCGGCTCCAAGCAGACCTACTACGGGCCCACTGGAGGGCGGAGTGGCGCCGGCTCCGACCAGGGCGCCGTCACCCGCACCGCCGCGTGGGTCAACATGATGCTCCACACCGAGCGGGCCACCCGCGGCCAGCAGCGGGCGTTCGTCCACTACGGCGACCTGCTCGAGGACTGGACGCAGCCGGTGTTCGCGCTCGGGGAGGCCTTCGACCTCGCCGCGGTGAAGACCGCGATGGCCGTCGACATCGCCGAGGTGCACCGCTTCATCGACCCGTCGCTGCGGCGGGTGACGATGACGTGGGACGACATCGGCGTCCCCACGCGGCTCCGGGAGCTGGCCGACGAGACCTGGGAGGCGCTCGACGCGATCGCCCGGGACGACTCGACCGCCTCCCAGGAGCGGTGCGACCAGCTGCGGGCCGCCTACTCGGAGCAGTACGCCGAGGCCGAGGCGTTCGCACACTCGACGGTCGTCGCCCAGCGGCGCGCGGCCGCCGCGGAGGCCCGCCGCGAGGCCGGCGCGACGGGCGAGACCCGCAGCGGCGCCGACCGCGTGCCCCACGCCGTCCGCGCGATGGTGCCGCCCGCGGCCCGGCAGAAGCTCCGCAAGGCGATCGGCCGGGAGCGCTCGTCCCAGCAGGATCGGGCCTGATGCCCGACATCGCCTCCCTCGAGGGGGACCCGGCGTACGACGTCACGTGGCCCTGGACGTCCGGCGAGCCGCTGGTCCCCGGGCTGACGTGCGTCTTCCGGGTCCGCAACGAGGCGCGCAACCTGCCGTGGGTGCTGCCGCCGATCTTCGCGGCCGTCCAGCACGTGCTGGTCGTCGACAACGGCTCGGACGACGGCACCGCCGACGTCGCGCGCGCGGTGGCCGAGGAGTGCGGCGCCGCCGACCGGCTGACCGTCCTCGACTACCCCCACCGCGTCTCGCGCGCCGGCGGCGAGCACCTCGCGACCCCCGCGACGAGCGTCCACTCGCTGACCCACTTCTACAACTGGTGCTTCTCCCACGTCCGCACGACGTACTCGATGAAGTGGGACGGCGACATGGTGCTGACCCCGGAGGGCACGGGCATCCTGCGCGACCTGTCGTGGCAGCTCCAGTCCACCCGCGCGATCGTCGCGATGCCGCGACACCCGCTGACCGTCGTCGACGAGTCGACCGGCTGGCTCGACCTGTCGCTGCGGTTCCTCGAGCCGTGGATCTACCCCATGGGGCCGGAGTTCACCTTCGTGAAGGCCTTCGACTGGGAGATCCGCGAGTTCCCGCCGGGTGTCGAGCGCATCGTGCTCCAGCAGGGCCTGGTGCTCGAGGTGAAGTGGCTCGACGCCGACGAGTACGCCCACTGGCGGCGCCACGGCGTCGACTTCACCAACACCCGGCTCTACCGCAAGCTCCGGGAGTTCGAGGTCGACGAGGCCATCCGCAACGGCGACCCCGAGGCGCTCGGCGGGCTGGTCAGGGTCACCGCTCCCGAGGGCGTCCACATCATCGACCACGTCAGCCGCGACTGGCTCTGGCGCCAGCCCCGCCCGCTCGTGAAGCACTCGCTGCCTGCCTCTCTCAAGCACCGAGACCCCAGCCCAGACCTCAAGGAGCGCGCACGACCGTGACGCATCCCCTCCACGACCTCCGGCTGCCCGGCCCCACGCTGGTCCTGGTCGACGACTCCGACAGCCTCGCGCTCGGCGCGCTGCAGGGCATCGAGGACCTGCCCGGCATCGAGCCGACCGTCGTGCCGCTGTCCACGCTCGACGGTCCCCGCAAGGGCTGGGGCTCGGTGCTCGTCGTCGCCGCCGACCGCGCCCGCCTGCGGCGGATGGCCAGCGCCGTACCCCTCCTCGGCCAGTGCAAGGCCGTCGCCTGCTGGCTCACCGACGCGCCCACCCCGTGGGTGCTCGTGCCGCGCCCGGAGTGGCCGCGCCTCGTCCACCTCGCCGCCCGTGAGGCCGACGACCGCGGGGTGCTCACCGTCGCCCGCTTCGCCTCCGGCGCCCGCGCGCAGCTCGTCGTGATGGAGATGGCCCGCCAGGCCGCCGGCCCCGGCGACACCACCCACGGCGGCCTCGTCGTGTCGTACGCCGGTCGTCCCGCCGCCCCGGGTCTCGACGCCCGGGCCGTGCTGCTGCCCGACGTCTCGGGTGCCGGCGACGCCGAGCGCGACGTGCCGCCCGACGTGGTCGTCGCCCGTCGCGGAGGGGACGTCGCGGAGCACCACGTCATCGACCGCGCGCCGACCGTCGTCACCGACCCCGGTCCCGAGCCCGTCGACGAGCTGGTCTTCAACCCGATCGGCTTCCGCAAGGACTGGGACCACCCCGTCGTCGACCTCGCCCGGCTGGTCGCCGGTTCGGGCCGCGGCCCGGTCACCGAGGACGTCGTTGCGGCGGCCCGCGCCTTCCAGGCCGTGCGCCTGCCGGCCGACACGAGCACCGCCGACCTGCTCGCGCTGGCGATCTCCGGGGTGCCGGTGGTCACGGAGGGCGTGCTCGACGTGGCGCCGCCGCTCGCCGCCGCGCTCGACGCGACGGTCGACCTCGACGATCCGCTCCGCCGCGAGGAGCACAGCCTCGCCGTGCGTAGGGCCGCCTTCGACCACCACTCCACCCTGGCCTGGCGCTCGGCGCTCGCCTCGCGCGCCGGCGTGCGCCACGTCGGGCTACCGGCGGTCAGCGCCCTGCTGTCGACCAAGCGGCCCGAGATGCTCGACTTCGCGCTGCGGCAGGTCGCGCGGCAGCGGGGCGCGGAGGTCGAGCTCGTCCTGGCCGCGCACGGCTTCGAGCCCGACCGCGACGCCGTACGCCGCGCGCTCGGCGACCGCCCGCACCAGGTGCTGAGCTTCGACGAGTCGACGTTCTTCGGCGACGTCCTCACCTCCGCGGCGCGGGCCGCGTCGAGCGAGGTGCTGCTCAAGGTCGACGACGACGACTGGTACTCACCCGACGCCGTGCACGACCTGCTGATGGCCCGCCGGTTCTCCGGCGCCGACGTGGTCGGGATGCCGTCGGAGTTCGTCTACCTCCACGCCAACGACGACCGCGACGACCTCACCGTCCGACGCAACCACCCCTCGGAGCTCTTCGCCCGCTTCGTCGCCGGTGGCACGCTCCTGCTCGACCGCGGGCTGCTCCGCTCGCTCGGAGACTTCCGCCGCGTGCGGAAGTTCGTCGACGCCCAGCTGCTCGCCGGGGTCGAGGCGTCCGGCGGCCGGATCTACCGCACCCACGGCCTCGGCTACGTCCTGCGGCGCACCGGAGCGGGACACACCTGGCAGCGTGACGACGAGGAGTTCCGCCGACCTGACATCGTGGCCTCCGAGTGGGAGGGCTTCCAGCCGAGCCTGGCGCTCGAGGTCGACCCGCTCGACCGGCCTGACGGGGGGAGGTAGGACATGGCACGGCAGCCGGTGGTGCGCCACAACGACTGGGGGTCGCTCACCCCGCCGACCCTCGGTGGGTGGGAGCCGACGCTGTCGGTGACGGTCGTCGTGCCGACGTTCAACTACCAGCGCACGCTGCCCTACGTCCTCGCCGCGCTCGCCGGACAGTCCTACCCCTCGCACCTGCTCGAGGTGCTCGTCGTCGACGACCAGAGCTCGCCGGCGCAGGAGCTGCCCGAGGTGCGCCCCGACAACACCCGGCTGATCCGGGTCGAGGAGGGCTGGGGACGAGCCAACGCGTGCCACCTCGGCGCGCTCGCGGCCGACGGTGACGTCCTGCACTGGTACGACGCCGACATGCTCGCCCACCGCGAGGAGGTCGAGGCCCACGCGCGCTGGCACCACCTCGTGGACTACGCCGTCCCGGGCGGGCACAAGCTCTTCGTCGACCCGGCCTCCCTGCTGGAGGTCGACCCCGCCGTCGTGCGCGACCGGGTGGCCGCCGGCGAGGCGGCCGAGCTCTTCCCGGGCCAGGAGCACGAGCCCCACCAGTGGGTCGAGGACTACTGGGCCAAGACCCACGACCTCCGCGAGGCCGGCCCACGCGCCCAGCGCTTCCACATCGGCATGACCGGCTCGGTCACCAAGGCGCTCTACCTCGACTCCGACGGCTTCGACCGCACCCTGCGCCTCGGCGAGGACATGCACCTCGGCCACTCGCTCGCCCAGGCCGGCGGTGTCTTCGTGGTCGACCGCGAGGCGCGCAGCTGGCACCTCGGCCGCTCGCAGGTGCTGCGCCGCGCCGAGCAGGTCAACCGGTTCAACGACCCGTACCTCGCCGACCTCGTGCCGACGATGCGCCCCAAGCGCAACCGCCACGGGCGCGCCTACCAGGTGCCCTACCTCGAGGTCGTCGTCGAGGCCGGTCCCGCCGACGAGACGATCCACCTCGTCGACTCGCTGCTCGACGGCGACGTCCCCGACCTCCGGGTGAGCGTCGTCGGTCCGTGGTCGAGCGTCCACGACGACCGCGTCCAGCCGGTCGAGGACCCGGTGCTGGAGACCCGCCTGGTGCACCGGTCCTTCCTCCACGAGCCGCGGGTGCGCCTCGTCGAGGAGGCGCCGTCACGCTCCGACGCGGAGTTCGTGCTGACGCTCCCCGACGTCTCGCTCGCCCCGCAGCCCGCTGCCGTGGCGGCGCTCCTCGACGACCTCGAGCGCACCCACCACGGCGCCCGCGTGCTGTCGTACGACTCGGGCGCGGCCGCGCGGCTCGAGCGCACCTCGGCGCTGGCCCGCGTCGGCCGCCTCGCCGGTCCCGACGACGACCGCGAGGCGCTGCTCGACGAGTCGTTCGGCGTGAAGACCTATCCCGCGACGTCGGTCGGCTGGGTGCCGGTCGCCGATCGCGTGGTCGAGCGTTTCGTCCTCGGCGCCCGCCCGCCCATGGACCCCGACAAGTCGGAGAAGCGCCTGCGCAAGTCCCTCGACAAGGCCGCCGAGCGATCGGTCGACGCCCCCGGTGCCCCGGCCGCCCCGGTCGAGGAGGAGCACCGGCGCGGGCTCTTCGGCCGCCGCCGCTGATCCGACCGGGCACTTCCTCGCGCTACGCCGCGCCGACCGGGCACTTCCTCGCGCTACGACGCGCCGACCGGGCACTTCCTCGCGCTACGGCACCCGTCTTCCGCGAGGAAGTGCCCGGTCGGTGGTCTGGTGCGCGACGAAGTGCCCGGTCGGTGGTCTGGAGCGCGAGGAAGTGCCCGGTCAGTCGGCGCCGAAGAGGTCGCGCGTGTAGACCTTGTCGGCCACGTCGCGGAGCTCGTCGACCATCCGGTTGGCGACGATGACGTCCGCGCGCTCCTTGAAGGCGGCGAGGTCGGCGGTGACCTCGGAGCCGAACCACGAGTCGACGTCGAGCTCGGGCTCGTAGACGACGACCTCGACGCCCTTGCCCTTGAGCCGCTTCATGATCCCCTGCACCGACGACTCGCGGAAGTTGTCCGACCCGGCCTTCATGATCAGCCGGTGGATGCCCACGACCTCCGGGGCGCGGTCGAGGATGTCGAAGGCGATGAAGTCCTTGCGCGTCGTGTTGGCGTCGACGATCGCGGAGATCAGCGTCTGCGGGACGTCGGAGTAGTTGGCCAGCAGCTGCCTGGTGTCCTTGGGCAGGCAGTAGCCGCCGTAGCCGAAGGACGGGTTGTTGTAGTGGGTGCCGATCCGCGGGTCGAGGCCGACGCCGTCGATGATCTGCCTGCTGTCGAGGCCACGGGAGAGGGCGAAGGAGTCGAGCTCGTTGAAGTAGGCGACCCGCATCGCGAGGTAGGTGTTGGCGAAGAGCTTGATCGCCTCGGCCTCGGTGGGCTCGGTGAAGAGCACGGGGACGTCGTCGGCGTCGGCGCCCTTGACGAGCAGCTCGGCGAACGCGCGCGCCCGCTCGGAGTCCTCGCCGACGACGATCCGCGCCGGGTGGAGGTTGTCGTGCAGAGCGCGCCCCTCGCGCAGGAACTCGGGGGAGAAGATCACGTCTGCGATCCCCAGCCGCTCGCGCACGTCCTCGATGTAGCCCACCGGCACGGTCGACTTCACGACCATGGTGGCGCCGGGCTCGATGCGGTGGACGTCGCGCATGACGGCCTCGATCGAGCTGGTGTCGAAGTAGTTGGTGACCGGGTCATAGTTGGTCGGCGTCGCGATGATCACGAAGTCGGCGCCGGTGTGGGCCTCCTCCGCATCGGTCGTGAACGTGACGTCCAGCTCCTCCTCGGCCAGGAAGCGCGAGATGTCGTCGTCGTGGATCGGGCTCTCGCCCCGGCGCAGCCTGTCGATCCGCGGGGCGTCGAGGTCGAGGCCGACGACGGTGTTGTGCCGGGCGAGCAGCACGGCCATGGACAGGCCGACGTAGCCGAGGCCCGCGACGGAGATCTTCGTGGTCACGCGGTCAGTGTGCCGTACGTCCGCCCGGCAGGACCGCGAACCACGGCTCCGACCAGCCCGCGACGCGCAGCGCACCGCGGTCGAAGGCGGCACGGGTGATCGTCACCGGGCCCCCGCTCGCAGGGTCGTACGCCGTCAGCGTCGCGTCGTCCCCGCCGACGACCAGGACGACGTGGCGCGGCAGCGTCCGGTTGCCGACGTAGAGCGGCACGGCGTGGCCCAGCGCGACGGCGCGCACCACGTCGTCGTACGCCTCACCGCGGCGTCGCGGCGAGACGGCAAGCACCCGGTGGCGGGTGCCCGGGGCGGACGTCCCGCCGGTGACGGTGAGCTCGTGGGCGAGCGCCCAGGGGGCCGTGCCGAGGGACCGCGGCCACGCGACCTGCAGCGCGCCGGAGGCGCCGTACCAGCGGYTGGTGCGCACGTGCGTGGCGAGCACCTCGTCGGCGAAGCGGCGCCGGCGCGGCCGCGGGTCACGCGTGCGGCCGGCGGCCTCGCCGGTGTCCAACCACCGGGCGTAGTCGCGGTCGCCCAGCATCCGCGCCACGACCAGGCACGCCGAGCCGCACGTGGTGCGGTCCGGCTGGACGAGTCCGGTGGGGAGGTCACGTCGGGTGGAGGCGAGCGGTGCGGGCACGAAGACCTGGTGGGGCCGCTGGGAGGCTGCGGCCCGCACCAGGTCGGCTGCGAGGACCAGAAGGTGCTCGAGCAGGCGCATGAGGCATGTCTACCGCGCCGGCCCGGACGGGCGGGTCAGCCGCGTTCGGAGGAGTCCCCGGTCACGACGACGTAGAACCGCTTGCGGGTGCCGTCGGCGGTGACGGTGCCGTCGCTGTTGCGCGGGCTGACCACGAGGTGGTTCGTGTTGCCGGTGCCGGGGGGCGCGCAGTTGACCACGCCGGGCTGGCACATCGCCGCCGAGATCTCGCCGGCGAACTCCGGGTTGGCGTCCGCACCCGTCGCGCGGCCGTTGGTGACGCCGTCGCCGTTCTGGTCCACGGTGTTCTGCAGGGCGACCACGGCCAGGACGCCGTTGTTGGTGAGGTTCTCACCGGCGTCGATGTAGACGTTGCCGTTGGCACGGAGCCCAGCGGTGTCGGGGCCTGCCGCCGCGAGCGTCGGGTAGGCGGCGGTCACGGAGAAGCCGCCGGACTGCGCGACGATGGCGCCGGTCGCGTCGACGAGCGCCCAACGACCGACCCCGGCGGGGCCCTGGGCGCCCTTCGGGCCGGCGGGCAGCTGGCCCTCCTTGAAGTCGCGGGAGCGGAGCGAGCCGTCCTTGACCTGACGGGCCCCGATCGTGTCGTTCTTGATGTCCTTGCCCTGGATCGTCTTGTTCTTGATGTCCTTGGACTGGATCGAGTTGTTGCGGATGTCGTCGGAGCCGATCAGCCCCGTCGCGTACGACGTCCCGGTGGACGCCACGACGAGCGCCATCACGGAGACGGCCATGGAGGGGGAGGGGCGGCGGAGAGAGGGGAAGCGCATCGGTCTGGGACCCTTCGTCGACATGTCCGCCGGGACCGGCGGCTCCCTCTGTGTTCGGAGTGATCCGGCTCACGGATTGCCACGGATCACCTTGCGGCTGCTGGGTACGGTCCGGACATGGGTATGGCAAAGAAGATCGCGGCCTTCGGCATCGCCAAGAAGGTCTACGACGAGGCGCGCAAGCCTCACAACCAGGCCAAGATCAAGCAGGCCGTGCAGAAGGTGCAGGAGCGCCGCGGCGGCAAGCGCTACTGAGCGGCCGAGCCTCGCGGGCGCCGGCGCAGGCCGGCGTCCCAGGCGTACGCCGCCAGGCCGAGGAGCACCGGCCACAGCGCGGCCCGCTCGATCGCTCCGGACGCCCGCCCGTCGCCGGAGACCACGAACCCCGCCGCTGCCGTAGCCGTGAGCACCCCGGTGGCCAGCAGCGCGTTGCCCAGTCGCGGCCGCTCCCGGCGCACCTGACGCCCGAGCAGCAGCAGCGCCAGCGGCTGGGCGACGAACAGCGGCGTCGCGGCGAGGGCGTGCAGCGCGGCGTCCTGGTCGAGTGGCGCCAGCCCCGTGGCGTACGAGCTCAGTCCCGACACCACGAGCAGCCCGGTCACCCATGGCCCGAGCTGCCTCGCGAGCAGCAGCGCGCCGACGGCCAGCGCGACGCCGTAGACCATGAAGGCGCCGTTCATCACCTCGTGCCGCGGTGAGCAGTACGACGCCGTGCACCCGACCTCGCCGAGCCGGCTGACCGAGTCGGCGACGAAGCTGTAGCCGCCCGTCGTGGCGGCGGCCGTGACGACCTCGGCAGCGATGTAGGTGGGCCGCAGCAGGAGGACCAGCGCGCCGAGCAGGGCGGCGCGCGACGGGGTGGCGGGCACGCGGCCAACGTACGGGCGCACTCCCATCACTCAGGGTGGGAAGGCGTTGCCACGTCCGGGTGGTCGGCGTAGGACTGGAGGATGACCACCACACCAGTCGAACCCGATTCCGACCCCGAGATCGTGCCCTCCGGCGACCCGGGCCTCGACCCGATCGACCCGGGCGAGGTGCCCGACGCGCCCGTCCCGGAGACCCAGCCCACCAGCGACCTGTGACGCTCGTCGCAGCCCTGCTTATGCTCGCCCCATGACCATCCAGCAGTCGACCGACCTCACCCACGCCGCGATGCTGGGGCTCGGTGTCCACCGTCCCGCGCGGGTCGTGACCAACGACGAGGTCTGCGAGGTCCTGGACTCCTCCGACGAGTGGATCCAGACCCGGTCGGGCATCAAGACCCGGCGCTTCGCCGCCGAGGACGAGACCCTCATCGGCATGTCGATCTCGGCGGCCGACAAGGCGCTGCAGGCCGCCGGTGTGGGTGCCGAGCAGATCGGCTGCGTCATCGTCGCGACGTCGACCCACCCGGAGCACACCCCCGCCTCGGCCCCGCAGGTCGCCTCCGCGCTCGGCATCACGGCGGCAGCGTTCGACATCTCCGCCGGGTGTGCAGGCTTCTGCCACGCGCTCAACCTGGCCGCGTCGATGGTGCGCGCGGGCGCCGAGAGCCACGTGCTGGTCATCGGGGTCGAGCAGCTGAGCCGCTTCATGGACCCGACCGACCGGGGCACCGCGTTCATCTTCGCCGACGGCGCGGGTGCGGTCGTGGTGGGTCCGTCCGAGGCCGCCGGGATCGGTCCCACGGCCTGGGGCTCCGACGGCTCGCAGGCCCACGTGATCACCCAGACGCCGAGCTGCATCGGCGGCCACTCCGGGCGCGAGGGAGCCGACCACCCGGTGGTCCAGATGGAGGGCACCGCGGTGTTCCGCTGGGCGCCGTTCGCGATGGCGAAGGTCGCGCACGAGGCGCTCGACCTGGCCGGTGTCTCCGTCGACGAGCTCGACGCCTTCATCCCGCACCAGGCCAACCTGCGGATCACCCAGACCCTCGCCAAGAACATCCAGCTCCCCGACTCCGTCGCCATCGCCACCGACGTGGTCGACTCGGGCAACACCTCGGCTGCGTCGGTACCGCTCGCCATGGAGGCGATGCTGCGCAAGGGCGAGGCGGCGGCCGGCGACACCGCGCTCCTGATCGCGTTCGGCGCCGGGCTGAGCTACGCCGGCCAGGTCGTCACCGTCCCCCCGCTCGCACAGGAGTAGGTCCGAGCAGGTCCGGTCCCCGGGCGGTCACGGGGGCCCGGCTAGGTTCGGGCGATGGCACACCGGTGGATCGCGACCCGTCCTGGCGGCCTCGACGTCTTCGTGCTCGAGGAGCACGACGTCCCCGCCCCACAGGCGGGCGAGGTCACGATCTCCGTCCGCGCCGCCGGGATGAACCCCGCGGACGCCAAGCACGTGGCGACCGGCTCCGGCGACTTCCCGAGGGCGATCGGCTACGAGGTCGCCGGGGTCGTCACCGCGGTCGGACCGGGGGCCGAGATCGGCTCGGGACTGGTGGCGGTGGGTGACGAGGTCCTCGCCTTCCGCATCAGTGGCGGCTGGGCGACCGAGGTGACCGTGCCGGGGCAGGACGTCTTCGCCAAGCCGTCGTCGCTGTCGTTCGGCGAGGCCGCCAACCTGCTGCTCGCCGGCACGACCGCCGCCGAGATGCTGCACGTGGTCGGCGTCGCCCGCGGCGACACGATCGTGGTGCACGGTGCGTCCGGTGCCGTCGGCGTCAGCGTGCTGCAGCAGGCCGCGTGGATCGGCGCACGGGTGATCGGCACGGCCGGCCCGGCCAACCACGACGTCGTACGCCGCTTCGGTGGCGAGCCGGTCGCCTACGGGGACGGACTCGAGGAGCGCGTCCGCGCCGCCGCACCGGAGGGCATCGCCGCGGCGCTCGACTGCGTAGGCACCGAGGAGGCAGTCGCGGTGTCGCTGTCCCTGGTCGCCGACCGCGGTCGCATCGTCACGATCGCGGCCGCGGACCGGGCGCGGGACGAGGGCTTCCTGGCCATCGCGGGTGCACGTCCCGCCAGCCGCGAGTTCCGCGCGTCCGTACGGGCCGAGCTGGTGCAGCGGGCGGGAGCGGGCGAGCTCGTCGTGCCCGTGGCCCGCTCGTTCCCGCTGGCCGACGCCCTCGCCGCGACCGAGCTGCTGATGGGCCAGCACCCCGGTGGAAAGCTCGTGCTCGTGCCCTGACTGCTCGTGCCCTGACGCGAGTCAGGTCGGTCGGTCCGGGTCCGTGGCGAGCGCCAGCTTCTGGTCGACGAGGGAACGCGTGGCTCCGAGCGCTTCCGAGACGTCCCATGCGACGGCCGCTGCTCGTCGTCCGAGCTCGTCGGCGCGCGCGTCGTCCATCCGCACGGTCGGCACGGACAGGCCCAGCGCACCCACCACCATGCCGGTGTGGTCGAACACGGGGGCGGCCACCGCCCGGATCCCGGGCGTGCGCTCCGCGTCGGACCCCGCCCAGCCGCGCTCCCTGGCGGTCGCGAGCTCGGCAGCCAGTGCCGTCGGATCGGTCACGGTCCGGTCCGTGACGGCCTCGATCCCGCGGGACAGGGCGGCCTTCTGCCGCGACCACGGGAGCGTGGACAGCATGGCCTTGCCGGGGGCGCCGTGGGTGAGGGCGATCGGGACGCCGATGTCGGTGTAGTGGCGCCTGAGCTCCTGGCGGGACTCGACCTGGTCGACCACCGCGCGCTCGTAGGTCGGCAACAGCTCGTGGAGGCCCACGGTCTCGTCCACCTCGTCGCGCAGCGCGACCATGTGGGGTCGGGCCGCCTCCCGCAGGCTGGAGGGGACCGCGCCTGACCGGCCGAGCTGCACGAGCAGCGGCCCCGGCCGGTAGCGCTTGTCGGGGCCCTGGTCGAGCAGCCGGTTGGTCGTCATCGACGTCAGCAGCCGGTGCGCGGTGCTGGTGGAGAGTCCGGTCGCACGGGCGATGTCGCTGATCCCGAGGGCCGCGTGATGGGCGTCGAAGCAGCGCAGGATCGCGACCGCGCGGTCGATCGACTGCACTGCGCTGCGCCCGTTGACCGGCTGCTCCATGACCTGACCTTCTTCCACTCGCTCAGTGTGCCCGACATCGCTCGCGGCCCTTGACGGTGCATGTGGCGTGTGCCACAGTTCCCGCATGACGGCAAGCAATCCCACAATACGGGAAACCGGCCGGGGGCGTCCACTCGACGGTTTCCGAGTGCTGGACCTCACCCGGTTCCTGTCCGGCCCCTACTGCACGATGGTCCTGGCAGAGCTCGGCGCCGACGTGATCAAGGTCGAGCAGCCACACACGGGCGACGACTCCCGACGGATGGCGCCGAAGATCGACGGCGAGAGCTACCCCTTTGCGATGCCCAACCGGAGCAAGCGTTCGGTCTCCCTGGACCTCAAGACCGACAAGGGCCGCGAGCTGTTCCTCGCGATGGCCGCCGAGGCCGACCTCGTGATCGAGAACTTCCGTCCCGGCGTCGCCGACCGCCTCGGCATCGGCTACGAGGGCGTCAAGGCGGTGCGCGAGGACATCCTCTACTGCTCGATCAGCGGCTTCGGCCAGACCGGTCCCTACCGCGAGCGTCCGGGCTTCGACATCATGGCCCAGGGCATGGTCGGCTTCCTGCGGATGACGGGCGAGCCGGGCGGCCGGCCGGCCAAGGTCGGCATCGCGGTCAACGACATCGCAGCCGGCGCCACGGCCATCTACTCGATCATGGCCGCGCAGATGCACCGCACCGCCACCGGTGAGGGGCAGTACATGGACATCTCCCTCGTCGACGCCGGCCTGGCGTGGGCGGTCTGGGAGTCGGGCGCGTACTTCGGCGCCGGCGAGGTGCCCCAGCCGACCGGCACCCGGCACCGCCGCTCCACCCCGTACCAGGCCTACCGGACCAGCGACGGCTACGTCACGATCGGCGCCGCCAACGACCGCCTGTGGGCGCGGCTGGTCGTCGCGCTCGAGCGGCCGGAGTGGGCCGAGGACCCCCGCTTCCTGACCCTGCCCGACCGGATGGCCAACATCGAGGCCCTCGAGGCCGAGATCGAGGCGATCACCACCACCCGCACCACCGACGAGTGGATCAAGACCATCGACCAGGTGGGCGTGCCCTGTGGCCCGGTGCTCACCTTCGACGAGACGCTCAACGACCCCCACGTCGTCGCCCGCGGCATGATCGCCGA
This sequence comes from Nocardioides sp. P5_E3, assembly GCF_054049275.1. NCBI lineage: Bacteria > Bacillati > Actinomycetota > Actinomycetes > Propionibacteriales > Nocardioidaceae > Nocardioides > Nocardioides sp. P5_E3. The sequence continues at coordinate 30,289 of NZ_JBFUMR010000013.1, read as the reverse complement.
GCTCGAGCACCCCGTGATCGGCGAGATGAAGACGATCGGCCCGCCGACCAAGTTCTCCGCCCTCGACTACTCCGTGCGCGGCCCGGCCCCCTGGCTCGGCCAGCACACCGCGGAGGTGCTCCGCGAGATCGGGGTGTCCGACGACGACATCACCACCCTGTTCGCCGACGAGGTCGTCTTCGACGCCCGACCCGAACTGCACGACCAGCCCACGAAGACCGCTGAGAAGGAAGAGGCCTGACATGTCCGACCACCTCGTGGTGGAGCGCCGCGACGCCATCGCCACCGTGACCCTCAACCGGCCGGAGGTCCACAACGCCCTCAACGTGGCGACGTACGGCGACCTGCCCGACCTGGTGCGCGACCTGGACGCCGACCCGTCGGTGAAGGTCGTGGTCATCCGTGGCGCCGGCCAGCGCTCGTTCGCCTCCGGCGCGGACATCAAGGAGTTCGAGGCCGAGCGCAGCGACGGGGTGAAGGCCAAGGCCTACAACGAGAAGGTGGCCGCCGCCGAGCACGCCATCGAGGAGCTCACCAAGCCCTCGATCGCGATGATCCACGGCTACTGCATCGGCGGCGGTGCGGGCCTCGCGCTCGCCTGCGACATCCGGTTCGCCGACGACAAGGCGAAGTTCGCCATCACGCCCTCCAAGCTCGGCCTGGTCTACAGCCTCGAGTCGACGAAGCGGATGGTCGACCTGGTCGGCCCGGCCCGGGCCAAGTGGGTCCTCTACAGCGGGCTGCAGATCCCGGCCGCGCGGGCCTACGAGCTCGGCCTCTTCGATGAGGTCGTCGCGACCGACGAGCTCGAGGAGCTGACGTACGGCTTCGCCGAGACCGTGTGCAGCCGCGCCCAGTTCAGCGTGCGCGCCGGCAAGGTCATGGTCGACAAGGTCGTGGCCGGCCAGGTGCGCGACGACGACGCCACCACGGAGCTGCGCAACTCGTCCTTCGACACCGAGGACTTCACCGAGGGCGTCCGCGCCTTCATGGCCAAGCGCTCGCCGAGCTTCACCTGGTCCTGACATGACGACCACAAGCACCACCTCCGACACCACCGCCACCGGTCGCCCGGTCCCGCGCGTCGACGCCGACGAGATCTCGGCGCTGGCCCGGGCGGCCGCGACGGACCCGGCCTGGGAGTTCGGCTCGTTCTTCCTCAGCCGGTTCCTCCAGCTCGACATCTCCTACGACGATGCGCAGCAGACCTGCACCGTCGTCCTGCCGTACGGCCCGCACCTGTGCAACCCGCAGGGATCGGTGCACGGCGGCGTGATCACCACGGCCCTCGACATCTCCATGGGCCACCTCTGCAAGCGATACCTGTCGACGGCCGTGACCATCGAGATGCAGATGCGCTTCTTCCGCCCGCTCACCGGCACCGGCACCTGCACGGGCAGCGTCGTACGAGCAGGCCGCCGCATCGTCCACCTCGAGTCACGGCTGACCGACGAGCAGGGGCGCCTCGCCGCCCTCGGCACCGGGTCGTGGCAGCGACTCGACGCGCTCTGACAGCTCGGAACCACCCCGCCATCACGCACACCCCCCGGGCACGACTCTCCTCGTGCCTCACAACCAGGAGGAACCATGAAGCACAAGAGGATCGCAACGGTCGCGACGGCAGCAGCCCTGGCGCTCGCGCTGGGCGCGTGTGGCGGGGACGCGGGAGGTGCGTCCGGGGGCGCCTACCCGTCCGAGGACATGGACTGGACGATCGCGTTCGGTCCGGGTGGCGGCAACGACATCATGGCGCGGACGATGGTCGACATCCTGCAGCGCGACGAGCTCTACCCGGAGAACATCCGCGTGGAGAACCGCGAGGGCGGCTCGGGCGCCACCGGGTGGGGCTACCTGCTCGGCCAGGCCGGCGAGGGCTACGGCATCTCGACGACGTCGGGCTCCTTCATCACCACCCCGCTCCAGGCCGACACCGGCTGGACGCCCACCGACTTCACGCCCGTCGGGCTCCTGGCCGCGGACAACGCGCTGCTGATCGGCTCCGGCAAGGCGGACTTCCAGACCTACGACGAGTGGGTCGACTACGCCACCGAGAAGGGCTCCGTCGTCGTCGGCGGCATCGGCACCGTCAACGTGGACTACATCCTCCAGCAGATGATCGCCGACGCCGAGGGCTACGAGATCGAGTACGTCCCCTACAACGAGGAGGGCCAGATGCAGACCTCCCTCCTCTCGGGCGCCATCGACACGATGATCTCCAACCCCGGCTCGATCATGGGCCAGGTGGAGGCCGGCCAGGTGACCCCGCTCCTCTTCACCGGGCCCGAGCGCCTCGAGGCGCTCCCCGACGTGCCGACCGGCGAGGAGAACGACATCGCCGACATGCCCTCGATGCCGCGTGGCCTGATCCTCCCGCCCGACGCCCCGGAAGAGGCGCAGGAGTGGTGGATCGAGACCATGCAGGAGGTCGTGGAGACCGACGCGTGGCAGGAGTACCTCGACGAGAACTTCCTGCTCGAGGACGAGCGCTGGGGTGAGGACTTCACCTCCTACCTCGACGAGACGCAGAGCTCCTTCGAGGACCAGCTCACGGAGCTCGGTGCCCTGTGACCACCACGCACCACACCGACCCCGGGACCCGGACCTCGGTCCGGGCCCCGGGGTGGGTGCGACCCAAGACGGTGTTCCTGGCCGTCCTGCTGGTCGTGCTCGTCTTCTACACGGAGATGGCCTTCGAGCTCGACTGGCGCACGACGGCCGGCCGGATCGGGCCCGGCTTCTTCCCGCGGATCGTCGGTGTCACCAGCCTGCTGATCACGGCGTGGTCGCTGGTAGCAGCGATCCGGGACCCCGATGCCGAGGACGAGGTCGTGGCACTCGAGGACGAGGTCGGTGACGCCGACTTCGGCAAGCACCCCAGGCTGCTGACCATCATGGTCCTGGCCATGGTGGGGTTCACCGCCACCCTCGTCTCGCTCGGCGCGATCGTCTCGACCGCCGCCTTCCTCATCCTGATGCTCACGCTGCTCAACCGAGGCCGCACCGTGCTCAACGTGTGCATCGCCGTCGCACTGCCGCTCGGCATGTACCTGCTGTTCCAGTCGCTGCTGAACGCCGGGCTGCCCGAGGGCATCCTGCCGCGCTTCTGATCGACCGGACCTGACCGGAGACCTCACGGAGACCTGACATGGACATCTTCGACAACCTCGCGAACGGCATCGTCGCCGTCGCGACACCGATGAACCTGCTGCTGCTGTTCGCCGGCGTGCTGATGGGCATGGTGGTCGGTGTGATGCCGGGCCTCGGCCCCTCGGCCGGGCTCGCGATCCTGCTGCCGATCACCTTCACGCTCGACCCCACCGGGGCGGTCGTGATGCTCGCGGCCGTCTACTACGGCGCGATGTACGGCGGCACGATCACCTCGGTCCTCATCAACACCCCGGGGGAGTCGGCGACCGTCGCCAGCACGTTCGACGGCTATCCGCTCGCCAAGCAGGGCAGGGCCGGACCGGCGCTCGTGATCGCGGCAGTCGGCTCGTTCGCCGCCGGCACCATCTGCGCGGTCCTGATCAGCATCGCCTCGCCGGTCACCGCCTCCATCGCCGCGACCTTCGGACCGCCGGAGCTGTTCCTGGTCGTCGTGCTCGGTCTCCTGACGCTCATCGTGATCGTCGGCGGCAACAAGATGCTCGGCGCCCTGTCCGCGCTGATCGGCTTCGCGATCGCCACCGTCGGCATCGACATCGGTACCGGCCAGCAGCGCTACACCTTCGGCTCGGTCGAGCTGATCAACGGCATCGACTTCATCCCCGTCGCCATCGGCCTCTTCGGCGTCGGCGAGGTGCTCCACACCCTCTGGCGCGGTGGCCACCTCGAGAAGCTCGACTACTTCAACGTCTCCGCGCGCTCGAAGGGCTTCTGGCCGACGAAGCAGGACTACAAGGAGTCGGCCGGCCCGATCACCCGCGGCACGTTCCTCGGCTTCTTCGTCGGCGCCACCCCCGGCGCCGGCGCCACCGTCGCCTCGCTGATGTCGTACAACCTGGAGAAGTCGGTCTCCAGGACTCCCGAGAAGTTCGGCAAGGGCGCGATGGCCGGCCTCGCCGGTCCCGAGGCCGCCAACAACGCCGCCTCGTCCGGGGCGATGGTCCCGCTGCTCACCCTCGGCATCCCGGGATCGGCGTCGACCGCCGTGCTCATCGGTGGCTTCATGATGTGGGGTCTCCAGCCCGGGCCGCTCCTGATGGAGCAGAACCCGGAGTTCGCCTGGGGCCTGATCGCCAGCATGTTCCTCGGCAACATGATGCTGCTGGTCGTCAACGTCTTCTGCATCCCGGCGTTCGCCAGCATCGCCCGCGTCCCGTTCCGGGTCCTCGGCCCGATCATCATCGCGGTCTGCGTGCTCGGCACCTTCACCGTCAACGGATCGATCGTCGAGGTCGGCGTGATGCTCGTCTGCGGCGTCCTGGGCTTCTTCATGCGGCGCTTCGGCCTCTCCCCGGCCGCCATGGTGATCGCCCTGGTGCTCGGCCCGATGGCCGAGGAGACCCTGCGGCAGACGATGATCGTCTCGGGCGGTGACTACGGCATCTTCGTGGACCGCACCACCTCGCTGGTCCTGCTGGTGCTCATCGCGATGCTGCTGTTCCTGCCGCTCGCGGCCCGCGGCATCAAGCACGCGACGGCCCGGGCCGTGCAGCGGTACGGCGCCTCGCGCCGGTTGTCGGAGCGGGCGGAGGCCCGCCGCGGTGAGGGCGGCGACGGAGGCACCGGTCGTCCGAGCGACGGCGACAGCGGCGGTCCGGGCGACGGCGGCCACCCCGACCGTGACGACCCCGACCGTGACGACTCCGAGCGCGGGCGCTCCCGCGACCGGGTGGACTCCACGTGATCGTCAACATCGCCGCGACCGCGGCGGCGGCCTTCGCCGGCGCCGCGGTCGCCACCGTCCTGCGCCTGCCGGCGGCCCCGCTGCTCGGCGCGATGATCGGGGTGGCGGCCCTGACGCTCACGACGTCGGTGAGCTGGCAGCCGCCCGGCGGGGTCCGCTGGGTGGTGCTGGTCGCCATGGGAGCACTGCTCGGCCTCACGGTCACCCGTGAGTCCCTCGCCGCGCTGCGCAGCTCCGCGGTGCCCATCGTCGTCACCGTCGCGCTCTTCCTCGTCTTCGGCCTCGCGCTCGCCTGGTGCCTCTGGCGCTTCACCGACTTCGACGCCCACACCGCACTGCTCGCCACCGCACCCGGCGGGATCGCCCAGATGGGCGCCTTCTCCGCCGAGGTGAAGGCCAACGTCCCGGTGGTGCTGTCCATCCACGTCCTGCGCATCACGTCGGTGATCGTGCTGATGAGCGTCGGGCTCAAGCTCATGGGAGGAAAGTCATGAACCCCGCCGGTGACCACCGGTCCCTCGCAGGCATCCGGGTCGTCGACCTGAGCCGAGCGCTCGCCGGGCCCTACGCCACGATGATGCTCGCCGACGTCGGCGCCGACGTGCTGAAGGTCGAGCCGCCCGCCGGCGACGACAGCCGCGGCTGGCTGCCGTTCGTCGAGACGCCCGACGGCGCCCCGGAGGGGGCGGCCACCGAGTCGGCGTACTTCCTCTCCGCCAACCGCGGCAAGCGGTCGGTGCGGCTGGACCTCAAGGACCCCGCGGGTGCCGACCGGCTGCGCGCGCTGTGCGCCGAGGCCGACGTGCTCGTCGAGAACTACCGGCCCGGCCTGCTCGCCCGGCTCGGCCTGGACCCCGCCGCCCTGCGCGAGGACAACCCGCGCCTGGTCACGCTGTCGATCACCGGCTTCGGCTCCGGCGGTCCCGACGGGGCGCGACCCGGCTTCGACCAGATCGTCCAGGCCGAGGCCGGGCTGATGGGCCTGACCGGCTCCGCCGACGGCGACCCGACCCGGGTCGGGCTGCCGATCGCGGACCTGCTCGCGGGCATGTTCGGCGCCTTCGGAGTGATGTCGGCGCTCCGCGAGCGCGCGGCCACCGGCCGCGGCCGGGCGGTTGAGACGAGCCTGCTGGCCGCGGTCACGTCGGTCCACGCCTTCCACGGCGCCGGGTGGCTCACGGCGGGCGTGGAGCCCCGTCGCACGGGCAACCGCCATCCGTCGATCGCCCCCTACGGCAGCTTCCGGTGCGCCGACTCGGCCCTGGTCATCGCGGTCGGGTCCGAGTCGCTGTGGCGCCGCTTCGCCGCCGTCGTCGGGCTCGACCCCGACCGGCCCGACATCGCCACCAACCGCGATCGGGTCGGCGGCGTCGACGCGCTGCAGGCCGAGATCGACGGCCTGCTGTCCGACCGCAAGGCCGAGGACGTGCTGGCCGACCTGGTGGCCGCGGGCGTGCCCGCCGGCCGGATCCGCACCCTGCCCGAGGTCTACGACTGGGAGCAGGTGCGCCACCTCGGACTGGTGCACCACCTCACCCACAGCACGCTCGGAGACGTCGCCGTGCCCGGCGGCGCCCTCCGCTACGACGGCACCACGGCGGCGTCGGTGACGGCGCCCCCGCTGCTGGGGGAGCACGAGGACCTCGACTGGGACTCGCCCTGGCTCGACGGAGGGGCCCGATGAGCGCGTCGTACGCCGTCGTGGGCGGCGGCATCCTCGGTGCCGCCGTCGCGCGGCAGCTGCAGGTCGTCGACCCCGACGCGAGCGTCACGGTCTGGGAGAAGGAGGACCGGCTCGCCGCCCACCAGACCGGCCGCAACTCCGGCGTCGTGCACGCCGGCCTCTACTACCAGCCCGGCTCCCTGAAGGCGACGTTGTGCCGGCGCGGGGTCGGGATGCTGCGCGAGTTCTGCGAGGAGCACGCGATCGCGTACGACGCCTGCGGCAAGGTCCTCGTCGCGCTCGACGACGTCGAGGAGGGCCGCCTGGGCGCCATCGAGGAGAAGGCCCGCGCCAACGGCGTCCCCGGCGTCCGCCGGATCTCCGGCGACGAGCTGCGCGAGATCGAGCCGCACGTGCGCGGCGTGGGCGGGCTGCACTCGCCGACCACCGCGATCGTCGACTTCCCCGGCGTCACCCGCAAGCTCGCCGAGCTGGTCGAGCGCGACGGCGGCACGGTCCGGCTCTCCACCGAGATGACCGGGATCCGCACCGACGGCGACGGCGTCGTGCTGACCGGCCGCACCGCCGGCGGCGAGGCACGTGAGGAGCGCTTCGACCGGGTGGTCCTGTGCACCGGCCTGTGGGCCGACCACACCGCCGAGTGGGCGGGGGACACCCCCGAGCCCAAGGTCGTGCCCTTCCGCGGGGAGTACTGGCTGCTGCGCCCCGAGCGGCGCTCGCTCGTCAACGGCCTCATCTATCCCGTGCCGGACCCGCGCTACCCGTTCCTGGGCGTGCACATGACGCCCCGCGTCGACGGCGAGGTCATGGTCGGCCCCAATGCCGTGCTCGCGCTGGCCCGCGAGGGCTACGACTGGCGGACCGTCTCGCCGCGCGACCTGCGCGAGATCGCGGCGTACGCCGGCTTCCGTCGGTTCGCGCGGAAGCACTGGGCCACCGGGGTGCGCGAGATGGCCGGGTCGCTGAGCAAGCGCCGGTTCGTCGCCGCGGCCCGCCGGTACGTCCCCGACATCTCGGTCGACGACGTCGTGCCCGGTCCCAACGGCATCCGGGCGCAGACGCTCGAGCCGAGCGGCGAGATGGTCGACGACTTCCGCATCACCACCCGTGGCCGGGTGACGGCCCTGCGCAACGCGCCGTCGCCCGCCGCCACGTCCAGCCTGGCCATCGCCGAGCACGTCGTCGACGTCGTGCTCGGCCGACGGACGGAGACCGCCGGATGACCACACTCGACCTCGCGCCCCACCTCGACCACGGCCTCTGGGTCGTCCTGGCGTCGCCCTTCGACGACGACCTCGCCCTCGACGACGCCTCGCTCGAGCGCCAGCTCCGGCTCGCCGACGCCGTGGCGGCCCAGGGCGTGGTGGCCCTCGGCGTCTTCGGCGAGGCCGACGCGCTGAGCCGCGCCGAGCAGCAGCAGGTGGTGCGCACCGTCACCGGCTCGTCGGACCTGCCGGTCGTCCTCGGCCTCTCCGCCCGCACGACCGCGGCCGCCGTCGACCAGGCCGAGGCCTGCCTCGAGGCGGCCCGGCGACCAGTCGCGGCCCTGATGGTGCAGGTCAACTCGCCCCGCGCCGACGTGCTCGTGGAGCACTTCAGCAGCGTCCACGGGGCCACCGGGCTCCCGGTCGTGGTGCAGGACTACCCGGCCGTGTCGGGCGTGACCGTCGCCGCCGACGTCCTGGTCGACGTCGTCCGGACGTGCGACGGCTTCGTCGCCGCGGTGAAGGCCGAGTCGGCGCCGACGCCGCCGGCGATCGCCACCCTGGCCACCGCGGTCGGTGCTCCCGTCTTCGGCGGCCTGGGCGGGGTCGGCCTGGTCGACGAGCTCGGCTGCGGCGCGGCCGGCGCCATGACCGGGATGAGCCACCCCGAGGGACTCCGCGCCGCGCTCGACGCGTACGCCGCAGGCGGCTTCGACGCGGTGCACGCCGCCTGGGCGCCGTGGCTGCCCCTGGCCAACTTCGAGGGGCAGCTCAAGGTCGGCCTGGCCATCCGCAAGGAGATCCTGCGCCGTCGTGGGGTGCTCACCACCGGACGCGTCCGACCTCCGGCAGCGACGCTGCCGCCCGCGCTGGTGCCGCTCCTCGAGCAGCACCTCGCCCTGCTCCCCGACACCGACACCACTGGAGGAACCCCATGGACCTCGGCCTGACCGGCAAGGTCRCCCTCGTCCTCGGCTCGACCGCAGGCCTCGGCCGCGCGTCGGCCGAGGCCCTCGCCGCCGAGGGGGCGCACGTCGTCGTCGCCGGCCGCCGCGCCGAGCTCGTCGACGAGCTGGCGGGGGCCCTCCCGTCGGCGGCCGGGGTGGTCGTCGACCTCACCGACCCCGACGCGCCGACCACCCTCGTGTCCCGGGCCGTGGAGGCCTTCGGTCCGGTCGACGTCGTGGTGCTCAACGGCGGCGGTCCGCCGCCCGGCACGGCCGACGGCTTCACCGCCGACGACGCCCGGGCCGCCGTCGACCTCCTGCTCACGCAGCACGTCCGCCTGGTCGGCGAGGTCCTGCCCGGCATGCGCGAGCGCGGCTGGGGCCGGATCCTGGCCGTCGGCTCGAGCGGCGTGCGCCAGCCCATCCCCACGCTGACCGCGTCCAACGTCGGCCGCGCCGCGCTGGCGGCGTACCTCAAGACGCTCGCCGGCACCGTCGCCGGTGACGGGGTGACGGTCAACATGGTGCTGCCCGGCCGCATCGACACCGACCGCGTCGCCCAGCTCGACCGGGCCGCGGCCGACCGCGGCGGCACGACGCCCGAGGCCGCGCGGACGTCCTCGGAGGCCACGATCCCCGCAGGTCGTTACGGCACGCCCGCCGAGTTCGGCTCGGTCGTCGCCTTCCTCGCCTCCCAGCAGGCCGGATACGTCACCGGCGAGCAGGTCCGCGTCGACGGCGGCCTCGTCCGCGCCTACTGATCCCCACCCCCTTCGCACGCCCCCCTTCGCACGCCCCCCTTCGCACGAGCCACAGGAGCCACCCATGCGACTCGCCACCATCCTCGACTCCGGCGCCGAGGTGCCCGTCCTCGTCGACCCCGACCGCGGCGTCGTCCCGGTCAGCGCGCTCACCGACCGCGACGTCCCGTCCGTGCTGGCCGTCATCGAGGACGGGTCGTACGACGACCTGGTCAAGGCCGCGGACGCCGCCGACGCGTCGAGCTTCGTGCCCGTCGGCGACGTGCGCTTCACCGCGCCCTACCGCCGGCCCCGCAAGATCTGGGGGATCGGCCTCAACTACGTCGAGCACGCGGCCGACCTGTCCGAGGGCGTGCCCGAGGAGCCGGCGTCGTTCATCAAGGGCGACCACACCATCATCGGCACCGGCGACGACATCCCGGTGCCGCCGCAGAGCGAGCGCACCACCGCCGAGGGCGAGCTCGGACTCGTCATCGGCCGGGAGTGCCGCAACGTCAGCGAGGAGGACGCGCTCGACCACGTCTTCGGCGTGACGACGATCCTCGACCAGACGGCCGAGGACATCCTCCAGCGCAACCCGCGCTTCCTGACCCGCTCGAAGAACTTCCCCGGCTTCTTCTCCTTCGGGCCGCAGATCGTGCCGATGGCGGAGGTGCGCGAGCGCTTCGCCGACATCGCCGACATCGAGGTGTCCACGGTCGTCAACGGCGACCGGACGCGCACCAACACGGTGGACAACATGCGCTACTCGCCGGCGTTCCTGGTGGCGTTCCACAGCGCGGTGATGCCGCTCTACCCCGGCGACGTCATCTCCACGGGCACCCCCGGCGCCATCCACGTGCGCGCGGGCGACGTCGCGGAGTGCCGCATCCCCGGCATCGGGCTGCTGGTCAACCCGGTCGTGGACGCCTAGGCGGGAGCGGCTCCGGCCGACGGGCGGGCGAGGCGGTCGGCCACGACCGTCCACACGTCCGGGTCGAACCCCATCCCGAGGTGCGTCGACGACACCTCGACGTGCTCGGCCGACGGCGTCGCGCGGTCGATGCACGCCTGCCACGACACGACGCCGTCGCGACGGGAGAACAGCACCGTGAGTGGCACCCGGATCGGGGAGGACGCGTCGAGCCTGCGGGCGACGCGGTCGGCGTGGGCGTCGGCCCCGGCGTTCGAGGAGCGGGCGACGCTCGTGTGGCGGGACCCGCCGGCCACTGGCGTGCCGTAGGTGATGACACGTCGTACGGCGTCCGGGTGGCGTCGCGCCACCTCCCGGGCGATGACGCCGCCGAGGCTCCACCCGACCAGCGAGGCCGGCTCGCCCTTCTCGTCGACCAGCTCGAGCACGCGCCTCGACAGCCGCTCGACGTCGCGGCGCGGGTCGCCGGTGTTGGTGCCGAAGCCCCAGCCGCGGGCGTCGTACCCGAGCCGGTTGAGGTAGGCGCGCAGCGGCGCACCCGTGAGCTCGGGGGCCTTCCAGCCGGGGATGTCGACCACGAGGTGGCCGTCGCCGCGGGGCGCCGCCGCCAGCCGGGGGAGGGCCGCGACCAGGCGGGCCGCGTCGAGCGGCGCCGCGAGCTCGCCGAACATCGTCACAGGCGTCGGCGGGCCGTCGGGGCGGGCGAGGTCACGGGCGTCGTCGCGGGCCCTGGCACGGGACCGGAGGCCGGTGGCGGAGAGCACGGCCGCGCCGGTCGGCCAGGTGCGGGAGGGCATGCCGGGACTGTACGTCGGGCAAGCAGGTCCACCAGCCTCGCGCTCGCGGCCAGTCGCGCAATTGATGGTTGCGCGTGGGCGGCGGCCCGCGTACGGTGATGAGCAACCAAGAGTTGCGGGAGGCTGTCATGGAGCTGGGAACCATCGAGCGAGAGCTGTACGTCGAGGCGACCCCCGCGGTCGTCTTCGAGGTGGTGAGCGACCCGAACCACGTCAAGCAGTGGTGGTCCGACGACGCGCGCTACGAGACCGTCGTCGGATCGGAGGGCGAGATCCTCTTCGCTGACGCCGACGGCGGGAAGGTCGAGGCGTTCACCGTCGTGGACGTGCAGCCGCCCACCCGCTTCTCCTTCCGCTGGACCCACCCGGCCGGGGAGGAGGCGGTGGAGGGCAACTCGCTGCTCGTCACCTTCGAGCTCGTCCCTCGAGGCACGGGCACGCTCGTACGCTTCCGGGAGACCGGATTCCGCGAGCGCGGCTGGACCGCCGCCGTGGAGCAGGCGACCTTCGAGGACCACGTCCACGGGTGGGACTACTTCCTGCCGCGCCTCGTCACGCACGCCGCGGCCCTGGACGTCCGGCCATGACGCAGCTCGTCGACGACGCGCTGTGGTCCGCGATCGGCGACCCCACTCGGCGCCGGATCATCGACCTGCTGCTCGCGGCTGGGTCGGCCACCTCGACGTCGTTGAGCGAGCGGCTCCCGGTCAGCCGACAAGCGGTCGCGAAGCACCTGGCTGTGCTCGACACGGCGGGGCTCGTGCACGGGCAGACGGCCGGGCGGGAGCGGCACTACCGGATCGACGAGGAGCAGTTCGCCCGCGCGCTGGCGCAGCTCGACGCCGTGAGCACGGCCTGGGACGGCCGGCTCCGACGGATCAAGCGCCTCGCCGAGTCACTGCAGAACGAGCGCGAGGACTGAATCCTCCGGCGGACGCGGACCCTCCGCCCCCACACGAAAGGATCGACATGAACGACCTGACCCACACCTTCACCGTGGACGCGACGCCGCAGGAGGCCTACGAGGCCATCATCGACGTCCGCTCCTGGTGGGGCGCGACCAACATCGTCGGCGACACCGACCGGCTGGGAGCCGACTGGTTCTACCTGGTGCCGGACCTCCACTACTCCAAGCAGCGCACCGCCGAGCTCGTCCCCGGCGAGCGCGTCGTGTGGGAGTTCACCGACGGACACCTCGGATTCATCGCCGACAAGGGCGAGTGGATCGGGACGACGGCCCGCTTCGACATCACCGCCGACGACGGCCGGACGCGGGTGACGTTCACGCACGAGGGCATCGCGGCGGGTGACCAGTGCTTCGACGTCTGCCACGACGCCTGGCGGCACTACATCACCGACAGCCTTCGCCAGAGGATCCTGACCGGCCGCGGCACGATGCGTACCCGCGAGGAGGACCTGGCGGCCGTGGGCCAGCACGCCGTGTCTCGGGCGTAGGGGCACGGGGACGGGTCCGTGCCGCACAAGTCGGGTGCACGCGGCCACGGTCGCGGGCTAGCCTCGAGCCCTCGCCCCACCCCTGGGGCGGACGGGCTCCGCAGGCTCGACCTGCGCGGCGACCGTGATCCGTGAACAGTGGTCCGACCACATCGGCAGGGGTTGCCCGGCGGCCGGGTCTGACGACCCGGCCCGTCGGTGCCGGGCGCCCGGATCGCCACACGTGTGGCGGTTGTGGCCCTCGATCGGGACGTCCGGGGGCAACATCGCGGACACGTGCGGCGGTTGTTGCCCGTACGCCGCTATCCCGACCTGCGGGCGCATGCTGCGGGAGGATCGGCGCGTGTCCCCCATCGCGATGATCGCCGTCCAACGCCTTCGCGAGCGAAGGATCCCGCTGGACGACGGGCTGACGGACGTCGAGGTCGAACTCGTGCAGGAACGGCTGGAGTTCCGGTTCGGACCGGAGCACCGCGACTTCCTGCAGGAGGCGCTGCCCGTGGGAGAGGGCTGGCCCGACTGGAGGCGGGGCGACGAGGCCACCCTCCGGCGGTGGCTCGGCTGGCCGATCGAGGGAATCGTGTCGCACGTCCGTACGGGCGACTTCTGGCCAGCGTCGTGGGGCCTCCGGCCCGACGAGGCGCAGGCCGCTGAGCTGCTCGCCCGGGTTCGCCTGGCATCGGTTCCGGCGCTCGTCCCGGTGTACGGCCATCGGTTCCTCGTCGCAGGTGCTGCGTACGTCCCCAGCCCGGTGTTCTCGGTATACGGCAGCGACGTCATCTTCTATGGCGACGACCTCCTCGACCACGTCGCCCGGGAGCACCACGTGCCACCCAGGCACGAGTCCCCGAACCGGACCCATGTCCCGTTCTGGTCGGACCTTGCCATGGGGCTCGACGACGACGAACTGTGACGCCGGGCGCCCGGATCGCCACACGTGTGGCGGTTGTGGCCCTCGATTCGGACGTCCGGGGGCAACATCCCGGACACGTGCGGCGGTCGTGGCCCGTACGGGATCGGTGAGCGTCCCGGCTCACCTCGTCGCGACGACGGAGCGGAGCGCGGCGAGGTCCGCCCGGTCCTTCTCGCCGCCCGCGTCGTCGGGCCGCGGGACACCCTTGCCCTCGAGCATCTTCTCCAGCGTCAGCACGCGGACCCGGAGGTGGCCGAGCGGGCGGCGGGCGTGGTCGAGCGGTCCGGCGGACACCACGATCGACTGTCCCGGCACCGGTACGACGACCCGGCCCTGGTCGTCGGTCTCGACGAACGTCAGCTGCAGGGCGTACCCGTCCCCGGCGTACTCGGTGCCGACCAGGTCGTCGTCGCGAGGCGTGTGGACCCAGCCGGCGACGGTGAGCGCTGCGTCGACCGCGGCCTCGTCAGCGCGCTGGACGAGGACGTCGATGTCGTCGTGCGCGCGGGTGAGGCGACCGACCCACAGGTCCACGGCCCACCCGCCGAAGAACCAGTGCTCGAGGCCCGCCGAGTCCAGGGCGTCGGCGGCGCCGGCGAGCGCAGCCGTCTGCGGCGTCAGCTCCAGCGACGGCTCGCCCATCCGTGTCCCGCTTCCTCGGTCCGTGTCTCCGGCCAGAGTCCTCCGCGCCACGAGGCGCTGGCAAGGGCACGGTCCGCCGGTCCGGACCGGGAGGGCGTCAGCCGCGCAGGCGCACGGACAGGCAGGTGACGCAGCCCTCGAGCTTCTCGTACTCGGTGACGTCGACGGCGACCACCCGCAGCCCCCGATCCTCGTACAGGGCGCGCGTCCGGGGCGCCGCGGACGACATCAGCACGGTCGCCTCGTCGAGCAGCACCACGTGCGAGCCGGGCTCCTCCGGGACGCCGAGGAACGAGTCCCACACGGACGGGTCGTCGACGACCTCCTCCCACCCCACGACGGTGCCGTCGGGCAGTGCGGTGACCGCCGACTTCAGGTGCAGCGCCTTGGTCAGGGGTACGGCGACCACGGAGGCGCCCAGCGGTGCGAGGTGCGCGGCGAGCTGGTCGATGCCGGCCTGGTTGGTGCGCCCACCGAGGCCGACCCAGACCGTGCCGTCGTGCTTGAGGACGTCACCGCCGTCGAGCGTGCCGGGCGACTCGATGCGGGCGATCCGGAAGCCCAGGGCGCGCAGCGTCTGCTCGGTACCGGCGACCTCGGCCTTGCGCTCGTCGGCGCCGGGACGGGTGAGGACGGCCAGGTCGCCGTACATCACGACTGTGTCCTCGACGAAGACCGAGTCGGGGCAGTCCGGTGCCGGCGGGACCTCGATCGTCTCCCAGTCCTCGGCCTGCAGCGCGGCGACGTACGCCTCCCACTGGCGCTGCGCGAGGGCGACGTCGACCGGGACACGGTCGAGGTGGGTCAGCAGGTCTTCGGCGAGGCGGGGGCTGGGGCGGCGGACGAGGGCGCGACGGTTCACCCGCCGATCCTCCCAGCCCCGCCCGGGGCAGGCGACGTCAGTCGCGCGGGTCCTGCAGCAGGGCGACGACCTCGCGCCGCAGGACCTTGCCCATCGGGTTGGTCGGCAGCTCCTCGACGAACACCACCCGGCGCGGCACCTTGTAGGGCGTGAGGTCCTGCCGCGTGTGCGCCCGGAGCTCGTCCGGCTGCACCGGTACGCCCTCCACGAGCACGACGGCGGCGACGACCTCCTCGCCACCGTCCTCGTGAGGCAGGCCGACGACCGCCACGTCCACCACCCCGGCGTGCGTGCGGAGCACGGCCTCCACCTCGGAGGGGTAGACGTTGAACCCGCCGGTGATGATGACCTCCTTGATCCGGTCCACGATCGTCAGGAACCCGTCGGGCGACATGGTCACCACGTCGCCCGTGCGGAACCACCCGTCGTGGAACGCTGCCGCCGTCTCGTCCGGCAGGCCGCGATAGCCCGCGAAGACCTGCGGACCCCGCACCAGCAGCTCACCGCGCTCGCCCTGCGGCACTGCGCTGTCGAGGTCGTCCGGGTTCGCGATCCGGATCTCCACGTCGGGGAACGGCACCCCGATCGCACCCGGGCGGCGCGCGCCGGTCATCGGGTTGCCGACGATCACCGGCGACGTCTCGGTGAGGCCGTAGCCCTCCACGAGCAGCCCGCCCGTGACGGCCTCCCAGCGCTCGACGAGCGCAGCGGGCAGGGGCATCGCACCCGACAGGCCGTAGCGGATGCCCTTGATCGAGACGTTGCGGCGCTGCGACTCGTCGACGATGCGCTGGTAGAGCGGCGGCACCGCCGGCACGAAGCTCGGCACCTCGCGGGCGACGGCGTCCATGATCAGGCCGATCTCGGGCTTGGGCAGCAGCACCAGCTTGGCGGCGAGGGCCACGCCGAGCAGCACGCTCACCGTCACGCCGTAGGCATGGAACAGCGGCAGCGCCACCAGGAAGGACTCCTCGCCCTCCTTCAGTCCCGGCACCCAGGCGCGACCCTGCATCACGTTGGCGACGAGGTTGCGGTGCAGCAGCGGCACGCCCTTCGGCACGCCGGTCGTGCCGGAGGTGTAGAGCAGGAGCGCGACGTCGTCGCGGTGCGGTCGCGGGTGCGAGTCGTCCAGCGGAGCGGCGGAGGCCAGGTCGGCCCACTGCATGACCTGGGGCGCCGGTGCTGTCAGCTGCTCCCGGGCCGTGCGCGCCTTCGCGATCGGCAGGCGGAGCGCCAGCCGCTTGCGCCACGGGAGCCGGGTGGTCATGTCGACGGCGACCACGTGCTCGAGGGCCGAGCCGGCGACGAGCTCCTCGACGACCGGCACGACCTTGTCCCACACGATGGCGACCCGGGCGCCGTGGTCGACGAACGGGCGACGCAGCTCCGCCGCGGTGTAGAGCGGGTTGTGCTCGACGACGGCGGCGCCGAGGCGCAGCACCGCGAAGAAGGCGATGACGTTCTGCGGGCAGTTGGGCATCACCAGGGCGACGTTGTCGCCGGGACCTACGCCGAGCGCGTGCAGGCCGCCCGCCACGCGGCGTACCTCCTCGTCGACCTCGGCGTACGTCGACACCCGGCCCAGGAAGTCGACCGCGGGGCGATCGCCGTGGTGGCGCACTGCGTCGTCCCACAGGTCGAGCACCGTGGTGTCGCCGTAGTCGAGGTGCAGGGGCACGCCCGGGGCGTAGGAGTCTGCCCACGGGGGCTGCTGAGCCGGCACGGTGTTCCTCACGTCCATCGTCGCGGGAGGGGGCCGCGACGCTCCCAACGTATCGCTCGGAGCGGGTGCGGCTCCGCCCGGGCCGGAGGCCTCACAGCCCCGCGACGACCTCCGTGCCCTGCTTGATCGCCCGCTTGGCGTCGAGCTCGGCGGCCACGTCGGCGCCTCCGATGAGGTGCGCCTCCCGGCCGAGGCCGTCGTAGAGGTCGCGCACGGAGTCCTGGCCGGCGCACACGACGATCGTGTCGGCCTCGATCACGCGCGTGGCGCCGTCGACGGTGACGTGGAGGCCCGCGTCGTCGATGCGGTCGTACGTCGCCCCGCTGACCAGGGTCACCCGCGACTGCTTGAGCACCGCGCGGTGCGCCCAGCCGGACGTCTTGCCGAGCCCGATGCCGATCGGGGTGGTCTTTCGCTGCACCAGCGTCACCTCGCGCGCGGGCGTGCGCGGCTTGGCCTCGGTCAGCCCGCCCGCGGTCAGCGACGGGTCGCCGACGCCCCAGTGGGCCATCCAGTCGTCGAGGTCCTCCTCCTCGTGCGTGAGGAAGACGCTCACGTCGACGCCGATGCCACCCGCGCCGATCACCGCGACCCGCTTGCCCGGGACGACCGCGCCGCTCAGCACGTCGGCGTACGACGCCACGCTCGGGTGGTCGATGCCGGCGATCTCCGGGAGCCGCGGGGTGACGCCGGTCGAGACGATCACCTGGTCGAAACCGGCGAGGTCGTCGGCGGCGGCCTCCGTCGAGCGGCGTACGTCGACACCGAGGACCTCGAGGCGACGGGTGAAGTAGCGCAGGGTGTCGGCGAAGTCCTCCTTGCCGGGGACCGCCATCGCCAGGCGGAACTGGCCGCCGAGCTCGGGCGACTTCTCGAAGAGGGTCACGGCGAAGCCGCGCTCGGCTGCGCTGACGGCCGCGGCCAGGCCGGCCGGTCCGGCGCCGACGACGGCCACGGTCTGCTTGCGCAGTGTCGGCATGAGCACCAGCTCGGTCTCGTGGCAGGCGCGCGGGTTGACCAGGCAGGAGGCGCGCTCGTTGCTGAAGACGTGGTCGAGGCAGGCCTGGTTGCAGGCGATGCAGGTGTTGATCTCGTCGGCGCGCTCGTCCATCGCCTTCGCGACGAAGGCCGCGTCGGCCAGCAGCGGTCGCGCCATAGAGACGAGGTCGGCCTCGCCGGCGGCCAGGATGTCCTCGGCGAGCTCGGGGGTGTTGATCCGGTTCGAGGCGCAGACCGGGACGTCGACGACCTGCTTGAGCCGGGCCGTGTACGACCGCCAGGCGCCGCGCGGGACCTGCGTGATGATCGTCGGGACGCGCGCCTCGTGCCAGCCGATGCCGGTGTTGAAGACCGTGATGCCCGCGGCCTGCAGGTGCAGGGCGAGCTCGGCGGTCTCCTCCCAGGTCTGGCCGCCCTCGACCAGGTCGAGCAGGGAGATCCGATAGACGATCGGGAAGTCGTCGCCGACCAGCTCACGCGTTCGTCGTACGACCTCGACGGGGAAGTGCATGCGGCGCGCGGCCGACCCGCCCCACTGGTCGTCGCGGTCGTTGGTGCGGGCGGCGAGGAACTGGTTGATGAGGTAGCCCTCGGAGCCCATGATCTCGACGGCGTCGTAGCCGGCCTTCTTCGCGAGCGCGACGCTCCTGGCGAAGGCGGTCGCGGTGTGGTCGACCTCCTTGGTCGACATGGCGCTCGGCTTGAACGGCGTGATCGGCGACTTCTTGTCCGACGCGCTCTGCGACAGCGGGTGGTAGCCGTAGCGGCCGGCGTGCAGGACCTGCAGAGCGATCGCGCCGCCCGCGTCGTGGACGGCGCCGGTGATCCGCTCGTGCCGCTTCGCGTGGAGGCGGTTGGTCATCTCGGAGGCGAACGGCTTGAGCCAGCCACGCTTGGTCGGCGCGTAGCCGCCGGTGATGATCAGGCCGACACCCCCGCGCGCCCGCTCCTCGAAGAACGCTGCGAGCTTGTCGATGTCCCACGGGTGGTCCTCGAGCCCGGTGTGCATCGAGCCCATGACGACGCGGTTGCGGAGCGTCAGCGCGTCCGGCCCGTCGCCGAGGGTGATCGGCTCGAGCAGGTGGGGGTAGAGAGGGTGCGTCATGTCAGTCCTTCGCGTGGGCGTGCAGGTAGTCGGTGATCCAGTCGATCCAGAAGCGTTCGAGGCGGATGCCGCCGCGGAGCACCAGCCACTGGTCGAGCCCGGTCCCGTCGAGGGCGGCCGGGTCGGGGAACTGCTCGCGCTCGAGCCCCTCGTAGTGCGCGAGCCGGGTGGCGTGGTCGGCCCGGGCGTCCAGGAGGTTGGCGGCCAGCGCGGCGCGGTCGCCGTACGACGCCCCGCGCAGCTTGACCGCCAGCTCGCTCCGGAACGTCTCCATCGGCATCGGCGTGGCCAGCCACTCGGCCAGCACCCGCCGCCCCTCGGTCGACGGCGTGTGGACCCGCTTGTCGGGCCGGCCCTCCTGCTCGACGACCTCGACGCCCACCCAGCCGTCGGCCTCCATCCGCGCCAGCACGCGGTAGATCTGCTGGTGGGTGGCGTGCCAGAAGAACCCCAGCGACTTCTCGAACCGCCGGGTCAGCTCGAGCCCGCTCGCCGGGCGCTCGCTGAGCGCGACGAGGAGGGCGTGCTCGAGGGCCATGCGGCCATGGTGCCCGACCTATGCAACGAGTTGCAAGCCCATCCCGGGGTCACTTGCTGGCCGCGAGACGACCGTCGCGACCCTGACAGCGGCGGTGTCATGATCGGCGCATGACGTACGAGCTGGGGCAGGGGACCGGGCCGCTGCGGGGCGTGCGGGTGGTCGAGGTGGCGGGCATCGGGCCCGGGCCGCACGCGTGCATGCTGCTGGCCGACCTCGGTGCCGACGTGGTGCGGATCGACCGGCCGGGCGGCGGGATGTTCGCCAGCGGGCGGGCCGACGTGCTCAACCGCGGCCGGCCGAGCGTCGCGCTCGACCTCAAGCGGCCGGAGGCGATCGAGGCCGTGCTCGACCTCGTCGAGCGGGCCGACGTGCTCGTCGAGGGGATGCGCCCGGGCGCGATGGAGCGGCTCGGGCTCGGGCCGGACGCCTGCCACGCCCGCAACGAACGGCTGGTCGTCGGCCGGATGACGGGCTGGGGCCAGGACGGGCCGTGGAGCCAGGCCGCGGGCCACGACATGAACTACATCGGGATCACCGGCGCGCTCCACGGCCTCGGCCAGGACCGCGACCGGCCGCACTTCCCGGGCAACCTGCTCGGCGACTTCGGCGGTGGCTCGACGTACCTCGTCATCGGCATCCTCGCCGCGCTCCTCGAGGCGCGCACGAGCGGTCGGGGCCAGGTCGTCGACGCCGCGATCGTGGACGGCACGGCCCACCTCAACGCGATGGCGTCGACCTTCGCCGCCCTCGGCCTCGACACCGGCACGCGCCGCTCGGGACTGCTCGACGGCGGCACGCCCTGGTACGACGTCTACGAGACCGCCGACGGCCGGCACGTGAGCGTCGCGGCGCTCGAGCCGCAGTTCTGGGCCGCGCTCGTCGAGCGCATCGGCGTCGAGCTGCCCGACCGCGACGACCCTGCCAACCACGCCACCATCCGCGGAACCCTGATCAGGCGGTTCAAGGAGCGGACGCAGGCCGAGTGGGCCGAGGTCTTCGACGGCACGGACGCGTGTGTCGCGCCCGTCGTACCCCTCGCCGAGGCGCCCGCCCATCCGCACCTCGCGGCGCGTGGCACCTTCGTCGAGCGCGACGGCGTCACCCAGCCGGCGCCCGCGCCGCGCTTCTCGCGGACCGCGTCCACCATCAGCAGCGGGCCAGCGCTGCCGGGGGAGCACACCCGGGCGGCGCTCACCGCCTGGGGCATCGAGGACGTCGACGGACTGATCGCAGGCGGGGCCGCGGTGCAGGCGTGAGGCCCTTCCTCTTCCTCGGCACCCGCGCCGAGGACGACGTCGCCCAGCAGGAGTACGACGCCGTGCTCGCCGGCTGCGGCCTGCGGTCCGACGAGCTCGTGCGCGTCCGCCTCGAGGCAGGCCCGCTGGGGGAGGTCGACCTCGACGAGTGGTCCGGGATCATCCTCGGCGGCGGGCCCTACAACATGTCCGACCCCGAGGACGCGAAGTCGCCGGCCCAGCGCCGGGCCGAGGCCGACCTCAGCACCCTCGCGGCACGGGTGGTCGCGGCCGACGTCCCGTTCCTCGGCGCCTGCTACGGCATCGGCGTGCTCGGCATCCGGCCCGGCGGGGTCGTCGACCGGACCTTCGGCGAGCCCATCGGTGCGCTTCCAGTGCGACTCACCGACGCGGGCCGGGACGACCCGCTCTTCGGCGCGCTGCCGGCGGAGTTCACGGCGTACCTCGGTCACAAGGAGGCGGTCGCGCGGCTGCCCGACGGCGCGGTGCTGCTCGCCTCCACCGACACCTGCCCGGTCCACGCCTTCCGGATCGGCCGCAACGTCTACGCCACCCAGTTCCACCCCGAGCTCGACGCCGTCGCGATCTGCGACCGGATCGACGCCTACAGCGCCCACGGCTACTACGAGCCGCACGAGCAGGAGCACCTCAAGGCCGCCGCCCGCGAGGCGATGGTGACCGAGCCGGTGCGCCTGCTGGCGCGGTTCGTGGAGCTGTACGCGCGGACCTGAGGACTCTCGTAACTCACGGTTACGCTTGTCGCGTGACGACTGCCGAGCACGTCGACGTGCTGATCATCGGAGCCGGCCTGTCGGGCATCGGCGCCGCGGCCCACCTCGCCAAGGACCTGCCCGCGACATCGTACGCCGTCCTGGAGCGGCGCGAGGTCAGCGGCGGGACGTGGGACCTGTTCCGCTACCCGGGCGTGCGCTCCGACTCCGACATGCACACGCTGGGCTACCGGTTCCGGCCCTGGCGCGGCGACACCGCCCTCGCCGACGGCGCCTCGATCCTCGACTACCTCCGCGACACGGCGCGCGAGTACGGCGTGGACCGCCACGTCCGCTACGGCCACCGCGTCGTCGCGGCCGACTGGGACTCGAGCGCCGCGCGGTGGACGGTGACCTCCGAGGTCGGCGGGGAGCGGCGCACGACGACCGCCGACTTCCTGTGGGCGTGCAGCGGCTACTACGACTACGACGCGGGCTACACGCCGCACTTCGAGGGCCAGGAACGCTTCGGCGGCCAAGTGGTCCACCCGCAGCACTGGCCCGACGACCTCGACGCCACGGGGAAGCGCGTCGTCGTCATCGGCTCCGGCGCGACCGCCGTCACCCTCGTGCCCGCCCTCGCCGCGGGCGGCGCCGCGCACGTCACGATGCTGCAGCGCTCACCGACGTACGTCCTCTCGGTGCCGGCCAGGGACGCGGTGACGGGGCGGCTGACGCGGCTCGTCGGCGAGGAGCGGTCGTTCGTCGCGACGCGGTGGAAGAACATCGCGCTGCAGTCCGCGCTCTACCGCGTGAGCCGGAAGCGCCCGGACCTCGTGCGCCGCCTCGTCCGCAGGACCAACGTCGCCCAGCTCCCGCCCGGCTACGCCGTCGACACCCACTTCAACCCGAGCTACGACCCGTGGGACCAGCGGATGTGCCTGGTGCCGGACGGCGACCTGTTCCGCGCCATCAGTGACGGCCGGGCGGACGTGGTCACCGGCCGCATCGCCACCTTCACCGAGACCGGCCTCGAGCTGGAGTCGGGGGAGCGGCTCGAGGCCGACGTCGTCGTCACCGCGACCGGCCTCAACCTGCAGGTGTTCGGCGGCGCCGAGCTCAGTGTGGACGGCGAGCCGGTCGAGCCGAGCCGGACCATGGCCTACCGCGCGATGATGCTCTCGGGCGTGCCCAACTTCGCCTTCACCAWCGGCTACACGAACGCCTCGTGGACGCTCAAGGCCGACCTCGTCGGGGAGTACGTCGTGCGGCTGCTCGAGCGGTTGCGGTCGACCGGCACCCGGTCGGTCGTCCCGGTTCGCGACCCGGACGTCGAGGAGGTGCCGCTGATGGACTTCGACGCCGGCTACGTGCAGCGGGTGGTCCACACGCTGCCCCGGCAGGGCACGCAGGCCCCGTGGTCGCTCAGGCAGAACTACCTCCACGACGCGCGGACGATCCGGCGGGCGCGCCTCGACGACGGGGTGCTGCGCTGGTCGTGAGCGGGACAATTGTGGAAGCGCTCCCACATTTCTGGGACGCCATGTGCCGCGACCGTTGACAGGTGGATGTGACCGCCGTCATAGTTGCAGCCGGACGGAAGTGGAAGCGCTCTCACACCGCTCACGTCCACCTTCCAGCCGGGCAGCTAGTCCGGCGGCCCAGGACGGCAGGAGTGCAGTGGTGCAGACATCGAAGACCCGGCGATTCCGACTCGCCTCGAGCGCGCTGATGGCGCTCACCCTTGCGACGACCGCGGCCGCGTGCGGCGGCGGTGACGACGACGGCGCGAGTGCGGACGGCACGACCACGATCAGCGTGGCGACCTTCAACGAGTTCGGCTACGAGGACCTCATCGACGAGTGGAACGCCGCCAACGACGACATCAAGATCAAGCAGGTGAAGGTCGGCACCTGGGACGACGCCAAGGCCAACCTCTACACCAAGCTCGCGGCCGGCTCGGGGCTGTCCGACATCGAGGCCATCGAGGGTGACGCGATGCCTGCGATCCTGGCCGAGAGCGATGCGTTCACCGACCTCTCCGACACCGAGGTCGAGGGCCGCTGGCTGGACTGGGTATCCACGAAGGCCACCAACGCCGACGGCCAGATGATCGGCTACGCCACCGACATCGGCCCCGAGGGCATCTGCTACCGCTCCGACCTGTTCAAGAAGGCGGGCCTCCCCACCGACCGCGAGGAGGTCGCGGGGCTGATGGGCACGTGGGACGACTACTTCGCCACTGGTGAGGACTTCGTCAAGAAGGTGCCGGACACCGCCTGGTACGACTCCTCGGGCGGCCTCGCCCAGGCGATGCTCAACCAGGTGGCGAACCCCTTCGAGACCGACGACAACACCGTCGACGTGGAGAACCCCGAGCTCGAGGCCGTCTACGACACCGTCACCGGCAACATCGAGAAGGGCCTGTCCACCACGCTTCCCCAGTGGGGCGACGACTGGACCGCGTCCTTCCAGAACGACGGCTTCGCCACGATGGCCTGCCCGGGCTGGATGCTCGGCGTGGTCGAGGGCAACGCCGAGGGCGTCGAGGGCTGGGACTTCGCCAACGTCTTCCCCGGAGGCGGCGGCAACTGGGGCGGCTCGTTCCTGACCGTGCCCTCGCAGGGCGAGAACACCGAGGAGGCCAAGGAGGTCGCCGCCTGGCTGACCGCGCCGGAGCAACAGGTCAAGGCGTTCGCCGCCAAGGGGACCTTCCCCAGCCAGGTGGACGCGCTCGAGTCCACCGAGGTCACCGGGGCCACCAACGCGTTCTTCAACGACGCGCCCACCGGTGAGATCCTCGCCGAGCGCGCCAAGGCGGTCACCGTCCAGCCCTACAAGGGTCCCAAGTACTCCGACATCCTGCAGGCCTTCCAGGCGGCGATCCTCCGCGTGGACGACGGCTCGCAGGACCCCGAGCAGTCGTGGGACCAGTTCCTGACCGACGTCGAGTCGCTGGGCTGACGGGCCCGGGCACCCCACGACCGAACGGCGCGACGTGACCACTCACCTCCCCACGCGGGGTGGCGACACCGAGCAGGTGTCGCCGCCCCGGCCGGCCGCCCCAGCCGGCCGACGCGAGGCCCCGCAGTGGCGGCAGCGGCTGAGCCGGATGGACCACCGGTTCTCGCCCTACCTCTACGTCGCGCCGTTCTTCGTGCTGTTCCTCGTGGTCGGCATGTTCCCGCTGGCCTACACGGCATGGGTGTCGGTGCACGACTGGAGCCTGCTCGGCGGCAAGGGCGACTACGTCGGCCTCGACAACTTCCGCGAGGTGCTGGCCAACCCCTACTTCACCAAGCAGCTGGTCAACACGATCAGCATCTTCCTCATCTCCTCGGTGCCCCAGATCCTCATCGCCCTCGTCGTCGCCGCGCTGCTCGACAACCAGCTCCGGGCACGCACGGCGTGGCGGATGAGCGTCCTGCTGCCGTTCGTGGTCTCGCCGGTCGCCGTCGCGATCATCTTCGGCAGCCTCTACGGCGACCGCTACGGCCTCGTCAACGAGGTCCTCGGCCTGGTGGGCATCGACCCCGTCGCCTGGCACACCAACCGGTGGGCCAGCCACGTCGCGATCGCGACGATGGTCAACTGGCGCTGGACCGGCTACAACGCGCTGATCTTCCTCGCCGCGATGCAGGCGGTCCCGCGCGAGCTCTACGAGTCGGCGGCCATCGACGGTGCCGGCCGGATCCGCCAGCTCGTCTCCATCACGGTGCCGATGATCCGTCCCACGATGATCTTCGTCATCGTCACCTCGACCATCGGTGGGCTGCAGATCTTCGCCGAGCCCCGCCTCTTCGACGACACCAATGCGCGCAACGGCGGAAGTGACCGCCAGTTCGGCACGATCACCATGCTGATCTACGACTTCGGCTGGCAGCTGCGAGACCTCGGGCGAGCGTCGGCCACCGCCTGGTTGCTCTTCCTGGTGATCTGCGCCTTCGCCGTCCTCAACTTCGTGCTCCTGCGGCGAGTGGGCGTGCTCGGGGGGAAGCGATGAGCCGCCGGCCCGGGTTCCTCGCCTACGGCCTGCTGATCGCCTTCGCGTTCGGCTCGGCCGCCCCCCTCTACTGGTCCTTCCTGCTGGGCTCGCAGACCAAGGAGGTCGCGGCCCAGGGCATCCCACCGCTCCTGCCGGGTGGCCACTTCATGGCCAACGCCCAGCGCGCGATGGACTCCATCCCCTTCTGGAAGGCCCTGGGCAACAGCCTCCTCGTCTCGACGGTGACCGCCTGCTCGGTGGTGTTCTTCTGCACGCTGGCCGGCTACGCCTTCGCCAAGCTGAGGTTCCGTGGCCGAGGGCCGCTGCTGGTCTTCGTCATCGCCACGATGGCCGTGCCCACCCAGCTCGGAGTGGTCCCGCTCTTCATCCTCATGTCCAAGCTGGGCTGGGCGGGCAGCACCTTCTCGGTCATGATCCCGTGGCTCGTGACGGCGTTCGGCGTGTTCTTCATGCGCCAGTACCTCGTCGACGCCGTGCCGGACGAGCTCATCGAGGCCGCGCGGATGGACGGGTGCTCGCAGATCCGCGTGTTCTGGACCGTCGCCGTCCCCGCCGCGCGGCCCGCTGCGGCGATCCTGTGGCTGTTCACCTTCATGCAGGTGTGGACCGACTTCTTCTGGCCGCTCATCGCGCTGCCGCCCGACAACCCCACCATCCAGGTGGCGCTCAACCAGCTGCAGAGCGGGTACTTCAAGGACTTCAGCCTGGTCCTCGCCGGGACCACCCTGGCCACCATCCCGCTCCTCGTCCTGTTCGTCGTCGCCGGCCGCCAGCTCGTGTCCGGCATCATGCAAGGAGCCGTCAAGGGATGACCACCCACACCACGCCCGCCGCCACCGTCGAGTCGACGCCCCGAGCGCACTTCGCGCACGACTTCGTGTGGGGGATGGCGACCGCGTCCTACCAGATCGAGGGCGCCGTCGCCGAGGACGGACGTACGCCGTCGATCTGGGACACGTTCTCCCGCATCCCCGGTGCCGTGCTCAACGACGACACCGGCGACGTGGCCTGCGAGCACTACCACCGGATGCCGTCCGACGTGGCCCTGCTCGCCGACCTCGGCGCGACGTCGTACCGCTTCTCCGTGGCGTGGCCGCGCGTGCGCCCCGACGCCGGACCGGTCAACGCAGCCGGGCTCGCGTTCTACGACCGGCTCGTCGACGAGCTGCTCGGCCACGGGATCGCGCCGTGGCTGACGCTCTACCACTGGGACCTGCCGCAGGTGCTCGAGGACGCCGGCGGCTGGACCAACCGCGACACCGTCCACCGGTTCGTCGAGTACGCCGTCTCGGTGCACGAGGCGCTCGGCGACCGGGTGCCGACGTGGACCACCCTCAACGAGCCGTGGTGCTCGGCCTTCCTCGGCTACTCCGCGGGCCACCACGCGCCGGGTCGCCAGGAGGGGGCCGCCGGTCTCGTCGCCGGTCACCACCTGCTGCTCGCGCACGGCCTCGCGACGCAGGAGCTGCGCAGCCGCGGCGCCGACCGGCTCGGGCTGAGCCTCAACCTCACGGTGCCCGACCCGAGCGACGGAGGCGACCCGGTCGACGTCGACGCCGCCCGCCGGATCGACGGGATGCACAACCGGTTCTTCCTCGACCCGATCTTCCGCGGCGCCTACCCCGTCGACGTGCTCGAGGACACCGCCGACCGGACGTGGCAGGACCGGCCCTGGCTCGACGTGGTGCGCGACGGCGACCTGGACGTCATCTCGGCCCCGATCGACGTGCTGGGCGTGAACTACTACCACGGCAACGAGGTCTCGGGTCACCCGCGCACGGACGTCGTCGGCATCGGCGCCGACCACCCCGCCCGGGTCGCGCTCTCGCCGTTCCCCGGCTCCGAGCACGTCACCTTCCCCAGCCGCGGGCTGCCGCTGACCGCCATGGGGTGGGAGATCCAGCCCGACGGCCTCCACCGGTTGCTGCGCCGGCTCCACGACGACTACCCGCACCTGCCGATCTACCTCACCGAGACCGGCGCGGCCTTCGACGACCGGCTCGACGAGCACGGACAGGTGCACGACCCCGACCGGATCGCGTTCCTCGACTCCTACCTGCGTGCGGTGCACCGGGCGATCGACGAGGGCGTCGACGTCCGCGGGTTCTTCCAGTGGTCGTTCTACGACAACTTCGAGTGGGCCTTCGGCTACGCCAAGCGCTTCGGGCTCGTCCACGTCGACTACGCGACGCAGCGGCGTACGCCGAAGTCGAGCGCCCACTGGTACGCCGAGCTCGCCCGCACCGGGACCCTGCCCGCGCCACCAGCCGTGGACCACTAGCGTGGCGCGAGTGACCACCCCGCGCAGCCCTGTGAGCGCGGGTCAGCCCACCCTCGACGAGGTGGCCCGGGTCGCAGGCGTCTCGCGCGCCACGGCGTCCCGTGCCATCAACGGCGGCCAGCGCGTCAGCGCGCGCGCCCAGTCGGCCGTCGACACGGCGGTGCGCACCCTGGGCTACGTCCCCAACCCGGCGGCGCGCAGCCTGGTCACGCGGCGTACGGACTCGATCGCCGTGGTCGTCCCCGAGCCCGACGACCGCGTCTTCTCCGACCCGTTCTTCGCCGGCACGCTGCGCGGCGTGACCCGGGTGCTGGGCGAGCGCGACATCCAGCTGGTGCTGCTGCTGGCCCGCCCCGGCGCGTCGACGGCACGCACCCTGCGCTACCTGACCAACCGCCACGTCGACGGCGCCCTGGTCGTCTCCCACCACCGCGACGACCGGCTCGCCGAGCACCTCGCCGACATCGGCCTGCCCTGCGTCTTCGGCGGTCGTCCCTGGACCGGCGGCGACCGGGTGGCCTACGTCGACGTCGACAACGTGGCGGGCGAGCGCGAGGCGACCGAGGCCCTGATCGCCCGCGGCTGCACGCGGATCGGCACCATCGCCGGGCCTGCCGACATGACGGCCTCCGAGGACCGGATCGCCGGCTGGCGCCAGGCGATGTCGACGGCCGGGCTGGCCGCCGACGCGGTCGAGCACGGCGACTTCACCGAGGCCAGCGGCGAGGCCGCGGCCCGGGCGCTCATGGAGCGCCACCCCGACATCGACGGCCTCGTGGTCGCCTCCGACCTGATGGCCGCCGGCGCACTGAAGGTCCTCGCCGAGCTCGGTCGCCGTGTGCCCGACGACATCGCCGTCGTCGGCTTCGACGACCTGGGCGTCGCCGAGCGCACCTCGCCGGCCCTGACCACCGTCCGGCAGCCGGTCGACGAGATGGCCGAGCGCGCGACCCGGCTGCTCCTCGAGCGCGTCGACGAGCCCGGCTCCAGTCGCCCGATGCGGGTGATCATCCCGCCGACGCTGATCCGGCGCGCCAGCGCCTGAGTCACGACTCACACGGCAATCGATTCGCGGGAACACCACCAGTCCCACTAGCGTTGTGCCCACAGACGTCCGGCCGGTCTTGCCCCGGACGCAGGTTCCCTCCGGGGAACCCTCCCTCACAACTGAGGCACGTATGCCGCGCAATCGCAGAACGACCAGCGCGGCTCACGGTGGCGAGACGCCAACCGAAAGCAGTCACATGACCTTCGCCGACCTCGGCGTACCGTCCTCGCTCGTCCAGATCCTCGAGCAGCAGGGCATCACCACTCCCACTCCGATCCAGGCCGCGACGCTGCCCGACAGCCTCGCCGGCCGTGACGTCCTCGGCCGTGGCCGCACCGGCTCCGGCAAGACGTACGCCTTCCTCCTCCCGCTGGTCGCCCGCCTCGACGCGTCGAAGCTCCCGGCCATGCCGCGCAAGCCGCGCGCGCTGATCCTTGCGCCGACCCGCGAGCTGGTCGGCCAGATCCACGCCGCCCTCCTGCCGCTGGCCAAGGCCGCCGGCCTGTCGACCGTCGTCGTCTACGGCGGCGTCGGCCAGAACCCGCAGGTCACCGCGCTCAAGAAGGGCGTCGACATCGTCCTCGCCTGCCCGGGCCGGCTCGAGGACCTCATGGGCCAGGGCTACGCCGACCTGTCCGCGGTCGAGATCACCATCCTCGACGAGGCCGACCACATGGCTGACCTGGGCTTCCTGCCCGGTGTGCGGCGCATCATGGACAAGACCCCGCAGTCCGGCCAGCGGATGCTCTTCTCCGCCACACTCGACAAGGCGATCGACGTCCTGGTCAAGCGGTTCCTGACCAACGCGGTCACCCACGAGGCCGACTCGGCGCAGTCGCCGGTCTCCACGATGTCGCACCACGTGCTGCACGTCTCGCGTGACCAGCGCGTGCCGGTGCTCGTAGACCTGACGAGCGCGCCCGGTCGCACGGTGGTCTTCACCCGCACCAAGCACGGCGCCAAGGCGCTGGCCCGCCAGCTCAACAAGAGCGGCGTACCCTCGGTCGACCTCCACGGCAACCTCAGCCAGAACGCGCGCACGCGCAACATGGAGATGTTCCACTCCGGCAAGGCCACGACGCTGGTCGCGACCGACATCGCCGCTCGCGGCATCCACGTCGACGACGTGGCCCTGGTGATCCACGCCGACCCGCCGACCGAGCACAAGGCATACCTGCACCGCTCCGGTCGTACGGCCCGCGCCGGCGCCGAAGGCACCGTGATCACCCTGATGACCGACGAGCAGCAGCGCGACGTGCGCGACCTGACCCGTCAGGCCGGCATCAAGCCGACCACCACCAAGGTCAGCGGCCCGGGTCACGCGATGCTCGTCCAGCTCGCCCCCGGTGAGCGCAGCACCCCCGGTGGCCTCGTCGTCGAGGTGCCCACCTCGGGCGGCGGCGGTCGTTCGACCGGCGCCAACGCCCAGCGCAAGCGGGCTCGCAGCCAGGGCCAGACCAACGGCCAGTCGCGGCGCGGCAACCCGACCAGCTACACCAGCGAGACCCCCAGCGGCTCGTCCACCGGCGGCGGCCAGCGTCGTCGCTCCGGCGGCGGCCAGGGCGGCGGCCAGGGCGGCTCCAGGGCGGCTC